>JBKQQQ010000845.1:0-16698 GCA_052144275.1 Streptosporangiaceae bacterium | reverse complement strand
GCATCGTCATCCTCGCCCGGATGATCTACGGGATGGCGAGTCACCGGGTGCTGCCGCCGGTCCTGGGTCTGGTGAGTCCCCGCTTCGCCACGCCGGCGGTCGCCAGCGTCGTCGTCGGCCTGATCCTCATCGCGGTCACCTGGGTGTACCTGCTTTCCAGTTCGATCGCGAACGCCTTCACCCAGTTGATCGACCTGACCGGCGTGCTTTACGCCAGCTTCTACATCCTCACCGCGCTCTCGGCCATCGTGTACTACCGGCGTCGCGTCTTCAGCAATGCCTGGGACGCGGTGCTCGTCGGCATCCTTCCTGTGGCCGCCGCCGGGTTCCTGACCTGGATCGTGGTCAAGTCGACGGTGAACGCGGCCGCATCGCAGAAATGGTCGCTGATTGGCATCGTGGGCGCCGGAGTGGTCCTGATGTTCGTCGCGCGCTTCGTCCTTCGCTCGCCGTTCTTCCAGATCCCGCGCGAGAGCGCCGCCAAGGAACGGTGACGAAGCCCCCGTGACTGGAAACGACACCGTAATACCCGGAGGAGATACGACGTGACTCAGATCAAAGCGGCTCAGCCGGTCTTCGACACAACCGCCAGCGCCCTGCGGGAGAAGCGCAAGCTGCGGCGGCACTTCCGGCGCTTCGACATATTCTTCTACCTGATCTGCACGGTGGTGACGATCGACACCATCGGTGCGGTCGCGAGCCACGGAGCGCAAGGTTTCACCTGGCTGGTGTTTCTCGGGATCTTCTTCTTCCTGCCTTACGCGCTCTCGATCGCCGAGCTTGGCTCGGCGTTCCCGCAGGAAGGCGGCCCCTACGTCTGGACCCGGCTGGCGTTCGGCCGCCCGCTGGCGGCCGTCAACGCGGTCATCTACTGGATCTCCAACCCGATCTGGGTCGGCGGATCGCTCACGATCGTCTCGTTCGCCGCGATCGAGGAGTTCTTCGGGACCGTGGGCGGCGCCTGGAAGTATGTGTACGCGGCGGCCTTCATCTGGTTCACCATCGGGGCGGCCATCGTGTCCCTGCGGTACGGCAAGTGGGTGCCGACGCTCGGCGCCTGGGCGCGCGGGGCGGTGCTCACATTTTTCGTGTCCTCGGTCATCGTGTACGCGGCCAGGCACGGGGTGCACGGCCTCGGCGGTCACGCCTTCCTGCCCACCTACGCGATATTCATCGCGGTGGTGCCGGTGCTGATCTTCAATTACGCCGGCTTGGAAGTGCCCTCGGCCGCGGGCGAGGAGATGACCAATCCCCGGCGTGACGTGCCGTTTTCTGTCCTGTGGTCGGGCACCGCGACGATGTTCGCGTACGGCATCCCGATCCTGGCGGTCCTGATCGTCCTCCCGGTGAGCCAGGTCTCCGGGCTGACCGGGTTCCTGGACGCCATCAAGGCCGTCTTCACCGTCTACGGCGGCCACGTCGCCGCCGACGGGACCGCGACGCTCACCGGGGCCGGGCTGATCCTGGGCCGGCTCGGGGCCGTCGTGTTCATCTTCGCCCTGGCCAGCGCCGGGACGACGTGGATCATGGGAGCAGACCGGGCCGAGGCGGTGGCCTCCTTCGACGGCGGCGGTCCCCGGACCCTGGGCAGGTTCTCGGCGCGATTCGGCACCCCGGTGGCGATGAACCTGCTCTCCGGGATGGTGGCGACCGTGCTCATGGTCGCCGCTTTCCAGATCACCGGGGCCGATTCGAGCAGGTACTTCGCCGCCGTCCTCGGGCTGACGATCTCGACCACCACGATCTCGTACCTGTTCATCTTCCCGGCGCTGGTCAAGCTCAGGTACTCGCATCCTGACGTCGAGCGTCCCTACCGCGTGCCGGGCGGGATGGCGGGAGCGTGGATCTGCTCGGCCATCCCGACGTTCTGGGCGCTGGTGGCGACGGTTTTCCTGATCTGGCCGGGCCTCGGGGTCAACTGGTTCGGTGCCGGGGGAAACCCGAACGACAGCCTGGCCGCACTCAGCTTCTCCCATCAGCGGCTACAGTACGAGCTCAGCCAGATCGTGCCGCTGGCCGTCATCGTGGTGATCGGCCTGGCCTTCTACCTTCTGGGCGGCACCACGCGCCGGGAGTCGGCCACTGAGCCGGCCATGGCGGCCAATACCCCAGTCGACCACACGGACACCGCACCATGACACGCGCCGCCCCGTTCGGCTTCAATAAGGTCGTCTTCCTCAGCCACGTCGTCGGGACCCACGGGCCGGTGTTCCCCGGCGACCCGCCGGTCGAGATTCGCCCGGCCGCCACGATCGAGCGAGACGGTTACTACCTGCAGGAACTCGTCACAGGCGAGCAGGCAGGAACGCACTGGGCGGCACCCGCGCATTTCCATTCCGGCCGCGCGGCCGCGGACGAACTGGACCCGGCGGACTTCTTCTACCCCGCGGCGGTCCTCGACGTGCGGGCGCAGGCGGCCGAGAACCCGGATTTCACCCTCGGCATCCCGGAGATCGAGAAATGGGAGGCGAACTTCGGCCCGATCCCGCCACACGGTGCCGTCATCATGTGGACGGGCTGGCGTTCGGGCTGATCCCCTAGCCGCGCCGGAAACGGATCATGGGCGGCGGGCGCGGGCTCAGACTAGTGACTTAGCGTACCGGCTCGACGACACAGAGGGAAAAATTGCACGTCAGGAGCTATTCACAATACGCATGTGAAAGATTACTCTAAGTACTAGATGCCCCGTAATGACCATGATTGCGGGCGGTCCCAGCGAGAGGGGTCCGGGAATGCCTGGGACGCGGCATGAACCGGCTGCGGCCGCCCCCGCACAGGTCACGATCCTGAGCGACTGGCGGGCCCTGCGCCCGCATGAACCCGCCATAGAGGCGCTTCACCACGCCGCCGGAACCCCGGTAACGGCACGGCTCGCCTGGTGGCGCTCGGCGGTCACGGGTGACCCCGGCGTGGTTCCCGTGCTGGCGACGCGGCGCGGCCCGGGCGGCACATTAAGAGCCGCCGCGCTGGTCGCGCTGCGCGATCAGAACGGGAGCTGGCAGCTGACCTCGGGACGCCCGCACAGCGACGACGTGTGGGAGGCCGCCGCCGTATCGGCCGGCGCCCGCCGGGCGGTGCTGGCCGAACTGGCCAGCTTCGCCCGAGGGCTGAGCCGCCCATGGCAGCTGGTGCTGACCGGGCTGCGCCATGGTGACGATGCCACCTGGCTCGCCGGGCAGCTGCCGGCCGGCCGTGCGGTACCCGCGCCACCGGTCCCGGGTATCGGCTTCACCCACGATGAGGTGACGTTCGCGCCTGGTATCCGTCGCGGCCTCGACCGGTCCGGGCACCGGATCAGGCAGCATGAGCTGACCGAGGAGATCAGTTTCGAACGCGAGCCAGCCCGGCTGGCGACGCTACGCGAAGAGGTCGAGGCCGTGCACCGGGCTCGTGACCATGACGCCGGGCGGGTGAGCGATCTCGACGAGGTGGCCGGCGCCGCGTTCTGGCGCTCGGTGTACGACCTGCACGCCGCGAACGGCGAGCTTGAAGTCGCCACGCTGCGCCTGGACGGGCACCTGGCCGCGTATGTCGTCGCACTCATCGACCCGCCCGCGTACCGGGTATTCGACGGACGGTTCGCGCCACTGTGGCGGCTGTACTCCCCGGGGCGGCGGCTGGAAGCGGCGGTCGTGGACCATGCTCGCCGCAGGCACTTCCGGGTGCTCGACTGGATGAGCAGCGTCGCCCCGGAAAAGCTGGTCGCCAGCACCTGGGCCGAACCGCGATGGGCCGTCACCGCCGCCTGTGACCGGCAGCCCGCTTTCACCGCCGGCGACAGTGACCTCGCCATGACGGCGGCCGCACCGTGAAGGCAGCACCGTGACGGCAGCGCTCACCGTCGCCTCCAGCGCGCTCACCGCCGTCGCCGCGCTGCCGTACATCCTCGATATCATCCGGGGCCGGGCCCGGCCCCGGATCGCGTCCTGGGGCATCTGGACGGTCGTACAGGCGGTGGGCACCGTGTCCGCGTTCACGGCCCGGCAGCTGCCCGGCGCGTGTTACACCCTGTTCTGCGCCCTGGGCTGCGCCGCCGTGGTCTTGCTGGGGTGGCGGTACGGCAGCCGGGATTTCGGGCCGCTCGACGCGGTCTGCGTGGCGCTGGCCACGGAAGGCGTGGTGCTGCTCGCGGTGGCTGCGGCGCTGCCCCGGCTCGTTCCCCTGTCGTGGGCCGTCGCGGTGTCGGTGGCCACGGACTTCCTGGCGTACCTGCCGACGTTCCGGCATGCGTGGCTGAGGCCCGACGAGGAGCCCTGGCTTCCCTACGCGCTGTTCGGTGCCGCTGCGGCTCTGGTCCTCATGGTCGCGGATTACCGGATCCTGGTCGGGGTGATCTACCCGATGTACCTGTTCGCCGCGGATTCGGCCATGGTGCTCATGATCCTGGCCAGCCCGCATGGCCGGGACACCCTGCCGTCGGCGAGCCGCACGCACGGATTCCAGCTGCAACCCCTGATGCGCCTGTCCGTGGCGTCCGGGCTGTGGCGGCCGGTAACAGGGCGGGACTGGCGGCAGACCTGACGGCTACTCACTGGTAACGTCGCTTCCGTGGAACGTCTATCTGGTCATGGCGGTGCGCACGCGGTGGCGGCGGCCCGGCGGCATGGCGTGTCGGTCCTGTTCACGTTGTCCGGCGGCCACGTCTTCCCGCTCTACGACGCGGCGGTCAAGGGTACCGGGTCCGAACCTTCGCTGCGGCTTGTGGACGTGCGGCACGAGCAGACCGCCGTCTTCGCCGCCGAGGCGACCGCGCGGCTGACCCGGACGCCGGGACTGGCCGTGGTCACCGCCGGGCCTGGCGTGACCAACTCGGTCAGCGCGGTGACGACCGCGTGGTTCAACGGCGCGCCGGTGGTGGTGCTGGCCGGGCGCGCGCCCGACTACCGCTGGGGCGCGGGCAGCCTGCAGGAGATGGACCATCCGCCGCTGCTCGCCCCGGTCACCAAGCGCGCCTGGACCGAGCACGACACGGCGAAGGTGGGGCTTTCCGTCGACGAGGCCTTCCGGCTGGCAATGCGCCCGCACCGCGGCCCGGTGTTCCTCGACATCTCGCTCGAGGCGATCTACGGCCAGGCCGAAGCGGACCTTCCGGTTCATGCGTCGCAGGCCGCCCCGGCTCCCGACGCCGCGGACGTCGACCAGATCGCCGCCTTGCTGCGGGCGGCCAGGCGACCGGTCCTGGTGCTGGGGTCTGACGTGTGGCTGGGCGGCGCCGAGAACGCCGCCCGGGATGCCGCTGAGGCACTCCGGCTGCCCGTGATCGCCAACGGGCAGGCCCGCGGGGTGCTGCCCGGCGGTCACGAACTGCTGGTCACCCGGGCCAGGTCGGTGGCGCTGCGCCAGGCCGACCTGGTCATCGTGGCCGGAACGCCGCTCGACTTCCGGCTCGGGTACGGCTCGTTCGGGCCGCAAGACGCGCCGGCCCGGGTGGTGCACGTGGCCGACGCGCCGGGCGGGATCGCGACACATGTCCCGCTCGCCGGGTCGGCCGCCGGCGACCTGTCCGCGTTCTTCACTCACCTGGCCGCGTCGGCTACCGAGGCGGACCCCGACTGGGTGCCGGAACTGACCGAGGCGGTCCACGCCGGGCTGGCGCTCGACGGCCCGCTGCTGGCCAGCGACGCCGACCCGGTGCATCCGGCCCGGATCTACGGCGAATTGCTCAAGGTGCTCGACGACGACGCGGTCGTCATCGGGGACGGCGGCGACTTCGTCTCCTTCGCCGGGAAGTACATCGAGCCGAGCCGTCCCGGCGGGTGGCTTGACCCTGGGCCGTTCGGCTGTCTGGGCACCGGGCTCGGCTACGCGATCGCGGCCCGGCTCGCGCGACCATCCGCGCAGGTCGTCCTGCTGCTCGGCGACGGCGCGGCCGGCTTCTCGCTGATGGACGCCGACACGCTGGTCCGGCATGGGCTGCCCGTGGTCATCATCTGCGGGAACAATGCCGGCTGGGGCCTGGAGAGGCATCCCATGCGAGCCATCTACGGCTACGACGTCGCCGCCGACCTGCAGCCGGAGTGCCGTTACGACGAGGTGGTCCGGGCCCTCGGCGGCGCGGGCGAACTCGTCACGACGGCGGCGGACATCGCTCCCGCGCTGCGCCGCGCCTTCGCCTCCGGCGTCCCCTACCTGGTCAACGTGATCACCGACCCCGAGGTCGCCTACCCGCGGTCGACCACCGGCGTCTAGCAGGTCAGCTGATGCTCTGCTAGCTGATGCTCTGCTAGCTGATGCTGGCGATCAGGTCGCCTTCCTGGATCACGTCGCCCTCCGCGACGTGCATTTTGGTGACCACGCCGGGGCCTTCAGCCAGGACCGGGATCTCCATCTTCATCGACTCGAGGATCACCAGCGTGTCGCCGTCGTCGACGTGATCGCCTTCCGCCACGACGACCTTCCACACGTTCGCGACCATCTCCGCGCGGACCTCAGCCACCGGTGACTCCTCCTCTGTCCCGCTAGGCGGGACGCAGCTTGCTTACCAGGGACGTATCGTAGTCCCCGGTACTGAACTCCGGGCTGGCGAGCAGGTCCGCGTGGAACGGCAGGTTGGTCTTCGGGCCCGCGATGCGGAAGGCCGCCACCGCGTCCCTCGCGCGGTCCAGGGCCTGCTCGCGATCGGCACCGTGGACGCAGAGCTTGGCCAGCAGCGGGTCGTAGAACGGCGTCACCGTGTTACCCGCCTGGTAGCCGGCGTCCACCCGCACGCCGTCGCCCGCGGGCTCGGCCCACTCGGTGATCGTGCCGGGGCCGGGCAGGAAGCGGACCGGGTCCTCGGCGTAGATGCGCAGTTCGAGCGCGTGCCCGGACGGCCTGAGGGTGGCCGGGTCGAAGGACGGCGGCTCGCCCGCAGCGATGAGGAACTGCTGTTCCACCAGGTCGACGCCGGTGACGAGTTCGGTCACGGGGTGCTCGACCTGCAGCCGGGTGTTCATCTCGAGGAAGACGAACGTGCCCGCGTCGGCGTCCACCAGGCACTCGACGGTTCCGGCACCCCGGTACGCCACGGCCTGGCCCGCCCGGATGGCGGCGGCCAGCATCCGCTCGCGCAGCCCGGCGGATACGCCAGGCGACGGGGTCTCCTCGGCCACTTTCTGGTGCCGCCGCTGCACCGAGCAGTCTCGCTCGCCGAGCGCGAGCACCCGCCCGTCGGCCAGGCCGAGGATCTGCACCTCGACGTGCCTGGCGCGTTCCACGAATCGCTCGATCAAGATCTCCGGCGAGCCGAAGAACCGTTCCGCGCGCGAGCGGGCCGTCTCGAACGCCGACCGCAGGCCGGCCTCGTCGGCGGCCATGCCCATGCCGATTCCGCCGCCGCCGGCCGCCGCCTTGACCATGACGGGATAGCCGATCCGGTCCGCCTCGGCGACGGCCGCGGCTACGTCGCAGACGGGCTCGCGGCTGCCCGGCGAGACCGGCACTCCGGCCCGCTCCATCAGGTTCCTGGCCCGGATCTTGTCACCCATCTGCTCGATGGCGTCCGGATCGGGGCCCACCCAGGTCAGGCCCGCCGCGATCACCTGGCGGGCGAAGTCCGCGTTCTCGGCGAGGAAGCCGTAGCCCGGATGCACCGCTGCCACCCCGGTCTGGCGGGCCGCGTCGATGATCGCCGCGGCGTCCAGGTAACTGCGGGCGGGCTGGGGATTTGGCGAAGGGCCGATATGAACGGCCTGGTCCGCCTCGCGGACGTAGGGCAGGTCAGCGTCGGCATCGGAGTAGACGGCAACCGCCTTGATCCCGGTCCGCCGGGCCGTCCGTATCACCCGCCTGGCGATCTCGCCACGGTTGGCGACCAGTACCGAATCGAGCATCAGGCCAGCCTAGGGGACGCCCCCCCGCGAGCCAAAGGGCCGCCGACGGCGACTGGACTGAGGAGCGACGAAGGAGCGACGAGGGAAGGAGCCGTCTTAAAGGCGGCCCGGAGGCGAGCGGGAAAGCAGAGCGAGCGGGAAATTACAGCATGACCGACCGGCGGTTCACCACCCGGCTGAGGGCCTCGACCGCGCTCGGGTCATATTCGCTGGCGGTGTCCAGCCGGAGCCGCTGCACCGCCGCCGCGGCCCGGCCCGGGTCCAGCGAGCTGCCCACCAGGTCGTCGAAGGCGTTGGCCGCCTTGATGATGCGGCTGCTCAGCGGCGGCCCGGACGGCTCCGCCGGGCCACGGCGAACGCCGGAAGCACCGGGCCCGCCGTCGACGGTGCGGTAGGGCTCGTTCTGCCTGCGCACGATCTCGGCGACCGAGCCGAGCACCTGCGCCTGCTGGATCACGTCGGCGCCGAGCTCGGCGATGCGCTGCTGGTCCTGGCGGGAGACCAGGACAGTGGCCCCGCCGGGAATCGGGTCGTGCAGCGACAGCTGGCCGATGTCGTGCATGAGCGCGGCGTACTCGAGCTCGAGCAGCGCAGGCTCGTGGATGCCGAGCTCCCGGCCGATCGCCACGGCCAGCCTGCTGACCCGTTCGGAGTGACCGGCTTCCACGTACCCGCCGATCTCGGTCACCTTGGCCAGTGCGCGCACGGTCTGCAGGTAGGTGGCCCGGATCCCGGCGTACCGGCGGAACGCCACCTGGGTGACGAGCAACGGCGCCGTGAACACGGCCAGCGCGGCCAGCCCCATCACCTCCGCCGCGAACGCGATGAGCAGCGCCGAAGCGCCCACCGCCACGCCCAGCGGCAACTGGACACGCATCTCGTCCACCAGCGCCACCCGGAACCTGGCCCGCTGCTCGTCGACCCGCAGCAGGGCGGTGAGCACCGCCTCGAGCAGGAGGGCGACCACGGCCAGAGAGGTCATCAGCGAGAGGGCCAGGCCCCAGTGGTGTTGCACGGCATAGTTTCCCGCCAGCGGGCGGAAAATGTAGGCGACGCACGCGACGCAGAGCAGGCGCGTCGCCATGCCGCTCACCCGGGCGGGCCGGCCAACGGCCAGGTGCGGCAGCGCGCCGATGATCATGCCGATGGTGGCCACCGTCACCACCTGCTGGGCGCTGTAGTGGACGACGTGGGTCCCGACCCGGATGAGCAGGGCGTAGGCGAGCGCTCCGGCGAACCCGATCGGGGCGGTCTCGCGGTCGCCCGGCAGGTTGAGCCGGAGCACCTCACCGAACGCGATCAGCGCGCCGAACGCGATCGCGATCCGGGGGTCCTGCAGGCCATCCGCCGCGGTCTGCGCCACCGAGGCCACCAGCCACACCCCGGCGGCCACCACGAGCAGCAGCTGGCCGGAATCCTTCACCTGCCAGGGATACCGGCGGAGTTCATGTCGTCTTACGCTCATCGCGATGTCTACAGGCTGTCGCTGACGCGGAGTGGCGCGCCCGGGTCGTCATGATCCTGCGCCGTGACGGTGGCCAGGTCATCGGCCGCGAGCACGGGCGGCTCGGGCCGCAGCCAGCCTTCGCGCTTGATCGCGGCCACGAAGGCGTCCACGAAGGCCGGGTCGAACTGCGTGCCCGACCATTTCCGCAGTTCCTCGATCGCCTCGTCGACCGGGCGGGCGCCGCGGTAGGACCGGGTCGAGGTCATGGAGTCGAAGGCGTCGGCGACCGCCAGCACCCTGGCGAACTCGGGGATCTCGTCGCCGGCCAGCCCCATCGGGTAGCCGCGGCCGTCGATCCGCTCGTGATGGTGCATGATCCCGGCCAGCGCCTCGTCGAGGAAGCCGATCTCCCGGACGATGTCGAGCCCGCGCATCGGGTGCAATTGGATGGCCGCGTACTCCTCCTCGGTCAGCTTCCCCGTTTTCTGCAGGACCTTCGTTGGCACGCCGAGCTTGCCCACGTCATGCAGCATCCCCGCGTACCTGATCGCCTCGACGCGCTCCCCCCGCATGCCGATCTCGCGGGCGATCATGACCGAGCCGCGGGACACCCGGTCGCTGTGGCCGCGGGTATAGAAGTCCTTGGTCTCGACCGCCTGGCACAGCGCGCCCACCGTGGCCTCGTAGGCCTTCTGCTGCTCGGCGAACTGGGCGATCGCCCAGCGGGCGACGAACAGCGGGATCAGCACCAGCAGCGGCGCGAACGGACCGACCACGCTCCACAGCGCGGCTATCAGCAGCCCGTAGGCCGCGTAGCCGAGGTCGGAGAGCAGCAGCGGCCCTGTCAGCCCGACGCTGACCCCTTGGCTCTCCACCGCCCCGGAGGACGTCCGGTCGCGGCCCCTGGTCAGCCAGAGCACGCCGCTGAGCAACCCGTGATTGGCCGCGACATGGATCAATGCCGCGAAGGCGAACGGCCAGATGATCGCCGGAAAAGAATTTTCATCCGGCAGGCCGACATGGCCGCCTAGGGCAAGAAAAGCGCGGCCCGCTAGGTAGGCACTGAGCGCATACATCGACGTATTGAATACGCGCTGCAGGATGTGCGGGCCGCGGCGCAGGCCCAATGCGGTACAAGCCCCGACAATGGCGGCGCCGACCGGGCCAACCAGGACAACCGAGGCAAGCATGGCGGCCGAACTCGAGGACCACGAGAGTTGCCCTTTGCGGAGTTGCGTGGCCCTTGACTCAGAGATGATTACCAGGATTCCCAGAAATACGACGTACTTCCAGCTCAGGCCCGTGAACGGACCTCTGGCCACGAGGACGGCGGCGAGGACCACCACCGCACCGATGTAGAGCAGTGCGACCCGCGAGAGCTTGCCCAAACCTCCCCCTCGCAGTCAGGAGTATGTACGCCGCGAACTTGGACCGGTAATGTCAGCCCCAAGCCACGCCGCGGGCGCGCAGCGCGCCGTGCCCGCCCGCAAGGAGCGCGCGCCGGCCGGCTTCGACATCACCGCCTGTATGCATGAGGCGGACCTCCCTAGGGCGAAATTACCCTTAGCCGTACCCGTCCTGTAATCGTTCAACCACAGGATAACGCGAGCGCCGGCGTTCGCGCAGACCTAAATCTCACCGTGAACAAACCGTGAGCACTGTCGTCACAACGAGCAATCAAGGGCGGCACATGTGGCGCAATTGCCACAGTCCTGGCAAATCGGAACGCCGACTACCCGGGAGCCGCTACTCAACGAACTCGATAGTCGCGCGGACTTCCCTGATGCGGACGAGAATCTTGGCGCGCAGCTCTGCGGGCGCCGGATCGCAGCCGCAGTGCTTTTGGACCACCCGCTTAACCGCCTCCTCCAGCCCGTACTCGCGCAGGCAGGGCCCGCACTCGTCCAGGTGCTGGCGGATCTTGGCGCAGTCCAGGTCGTCCAGCTCGCCGTCCAGGTAGCCGTAGACCCGGTCCAGCACCTCGGTACACGGAGTCTCATGGGGGTTTCCGCAGCTCATCGCCCTTCCTCCCCGGTTGCGGAGGCGTCGGAAGAAGCAGTCCGGGCCAGTCCGCGCTCCGCCGCGTAATCCTGGAGGAGGTCCCGTAGCTGGCGGCGACCGCGGTGCAGGCGTGACATCACGGTGCCGATCGGCGTCTCCATGATGTCGGCGATCTCCTTGTACGCGAACCCTTCCACGTCAGCCAGGTAGACCGCGATCCTGAACTCTTCAGGCAGCGCTTGCAGCGCCTCCTTGATGTCAGAATCCGGCAGGCGCTCCAGCGCCTCCGCCTCGGCTGACTTCAGTCCCCCCGAGGTATGCGACGCGGCCCGCGCCAGCTGCCAGTCCTCGACCTCCTCAGCGCCCGACCGCTGCGGCTCGCGCTGCCGCTTGCGGTAGGTGTTGATGAAGGTGTTGGTGAGGATCCGGAACAGCCATGCCTTCAGGTTCGTACCCTGCTGGAACTGATGGAAGGACGCGTAAGCCTTGGCGAAGGTCTCCTGCACCAAGTCTTCCGCATCCGCCGGGTTGCGGGTCATCCGAAGCCCTGCGGAGTACAGCTGATCCAGGTAGGGCAGCACCTCCTGCTCGAAGCGCTCACCGCGCTGTTCGAGAGTCTCCGGAACGGGACCCACCCCCTCTAGGTAGTACGAGGCCGGGCTGCGGGCATGCAGACCGTATGTGCGGGAGGATACCGCGCCGGAGTCGAGAGCTTCCGTCAGCATGCCACGTGGTGGCGAAGCGACTGCCATGCCGCGTTCAACACGGTGGTGCATCCGGTCATTCCGCAGCACGGCCACTGGCTGGCATAAGGCCCGCAAAGCCGGGAAGGATAAGGTGTTAGGCGCCGCATTCAGGGGGCGCCGAGTCAGGAGTCCAGCGCCCGTGCAGCATGCGGCCAGCGCGATCACCGCGCCTGACACTGATCAACTCCCGGTCTACTGGCAGTTCCACGAGGCGGTGACGCGAGCCCAGCTGACGGAATGGCTGCCGTCCGGCCGGCACCTCCTGGTCGACGTCTCGGGCCCCCGTGCGCCCGGCGCCGAACTGGCCGCCAAGGCCGGCCACACAGTAGTGCGCGTGATCGAGGCTAGCCGCGCCACCTCCGCGGCGCCGGAGGCGCCGAGCGGGTCCGGGGGGCCGAGCGGGTACGGGGGGCCCAGCCGGTCCGGTTTCCCCCGAAGGGGGGCCGAGGGGGTCTTGGGGGGAAAGGTTTCCCCCCAGGATCGGGGGGTTCCGGGGGGGCGCCCCCCCGGGCCAGCACAGCACCCTCGCATCGTCCCGGTGATCGCCGACTCGTCGCGGCTGACGTTCCTGGCTGACGGCTGCGCGGATGGCGTCATCGCCGATGACCGGGCGCTGTCGGTGCACCTGGCCGCCGAGGCGATGATCGCCGAGATCGCCCGCGTGCTGCGGCCGGGCGGACGGATGCTCGCCTGCGTCGACTCCCTGGTGCTCGGCATGGCCGTGCTGGCCGACCAGCATCACTGGGCCCACCTGGTCGACCTGCCGCACGCCGAGGTGGTGCTCGTGCCGTGGCCGGACGGCACGATCACCAGGTGCTTCGGCCCGGACCAGGCCCGCGAGCTGTTCACCGGGGCCGGGCTGCGGGTCAACTGGATCCGCTCGCGGACCGTGTTCTCCGAGTCGGTGGTGACGCACTGGCTGCGACGCGATCCTGGCGGCCTGCCCAAGCTCGTGCGGGCCGAACTAGCGGCCAGGTCCGACGAGTCGCTCGGCGCGCAACTGGTGATATCGGCCAGCAAGCCCCGCGCCCCCAGGGGGTCTGGGGGGGCGGGCAGCCCCCCCAGGAGCGGGGGGGTCTTGGGGGGTCGTCCCCCCGGCTAGCACAGCTAACGCCGACGCTTGGCCCACTTGGCCTGGCAGGCGACACAGCGGGCCGCCTCGGGCCTGGCTTCCAGCCTGCCTTCCGGGATCTCGTTCCCGCAGTCGATGCACTGACCGTAGCTGTTGTCGTCGATACGGGCGAGCGCGGCGAGTACCTCATCGCGCTGGCTGCGGGCGGAGTGGAGAATCGCCTCGGTACGGTCGGACTCGGAGAGCATGGACCCCGCGTCGGCCGAGTCCTGCGGATAGCCCGCGCCTGCCACCGGCCCGGGGCGCTCGCCCTGCAGGATGGCTATCGTCCGGTCCGCCTCGTCGCGCATCTCCTCTAGGCGCTTGCGGGCGACAGTAGTCTCCACTGGTGTCCTCGCCTCCCGTCCGCGTGCGATAGGCAGCCCAGGCTCGCATTGACGCCGAGCCACGGCTGCGGGCCGCGGACTCAGAACAACTCGCCGGGCGGCCTCTCCCTGCCAGCGGAAGCCTCGGACGCCTCATCGGAGCCCTCGAGGGGCTTGATGAGATCCGGTCCGTTGTTCCGCACGAAGTTGACGGCCACCGATACGGGATGCGACGTCAGGCCGCCCGCCATCGCGGGCAGCATCGTCGCCTGAAGCTGGCTAGGTTCGGTATTGTCCGGGTCGAGCCAGTCTGCCCAGTGCTCACGGGTGATCACCATGGGCATGCGATCGTGGATCTGGCCGACATCGTCGGTTGCCTGGGTCGTGATAATCGCGGCCGTCCACAGCCAGGCGCGCTCATGATCGGGTGGCACCGCCCCGTCCCGCCAGAGTTCGTAGATTCCGGCGAAGGCCAGTGACCCCCCATCCGTTCGGTAAATAAAATATGGCTGCTTACGCTTCTTTCCGTCTTCCTCAATGCCCTGCCACTCGTAGTAGCCGTCCGCCGGGATGATGCACCGGCGCTTGGCGAAAGCGCGCCTGAAGGACGGCTTGACCGCCACGGTCTCGGCGCGGGCGTTGATGAGCCTGCCGCCGCCCGAGGCGTCCTTGGCCCAGGAGGGCACCAGGCCCCAGCGCACCACCCGCAGCTCACGGGCCTGCGGCTGGTCATCGCGGGCAGGCCGGTCGAGGACCGCGTAGATCCTCTTGGTCGGCGCCACGTTGTAGTCGGGATCAGGCTCCGGGTCGGGTGAGGCAGCCACGCGGTCGCGCTCGACGCCGAACTCCTCGAGGAGTTCAAGGCGCTTGCGCGCCGACACAAAACGACCGCACATGCAATCTTCCTAAACTGGATGCAGTCTGGACACGTCCCGTTAAGCCTGGATTGGCAGTTCATAACCAGAATCGGGGGCGGCCAAACACACGTCGCGCCCTGCGGGCGCCCGGACGATACGCTCAACCGTATGCACCCGGATAACAACCAGGGCCGGACCTGGCCTTCCCCTGCCGCCGACGGGCCGGTCAGCGCCCGCGTCCGGCTGCCGGCCTCCAAGTCCATCACCAACCGGGCCCTGCTCCTGGCCGCGCTGAGTGACGGCCCAGCCTTGATCGCGAACCCGCTGCGGGCCAGGGACACCATGCTGGCGGCCGCCGCACTGCGCGCGCTGGGCACCGGGATTACTGAGTCCCAAACGGCCTGGCGTGTCACGCCCGGGCAACCAGCACCGGGTTCCGCGGTGAGCGTGGACGTGGGCAACGCGGGCACGGTCATGCGGTTCCTGCCCGGGCTGGCCGCGCTGACCTCGGCCGTAGTCGCCTTCGACGGGGACGCGCGCGCCAGGCAGCGCCCGGTCGGCCCGATTCTCGCGGCGCTGCGGCAACTCGGCGCGCACATCGAGGACGGCGGCCGCGCCGCGGTCCCGTTCACCGTCCACGGCCGCGGCGCGGTCCGCGGCGGCACCGTGGTGCTGGATGCATCGGGGTCTTCGCAGCTGGTCTCGGGCCTGCTGCTGTCGGCGCCCCGGTTCGACGAGGGCATCGAGATACGGCACGAGGGCCCGCCAGTGCCGTCGGCGCCGCACATCGCCATGACGGTCCGGATGCTCCGCGCGGCCGGCGCCGACGTGGCGGAACTGCGGTCCGGCGTGAGTGAGCGGCCGGAGGCCTGGCGGGTGCGGCCGGGCCGACTCGCCCTGGGCGCCGTCACGGTGGAGCCCGACCTGTCCAACGCCGGCCCGTTCCTGGCCGCGGCGCTGGTGACCGGGGGCACCGTCACCATCGGTGACTGGCCGCAGGACAGCCTGCAGGCGGCCGGGGCGATCCTGGACGCGCTGACGCGGATGGGCGCACGGTGCGAGATCGGCGCGGACGGGCTGACGATCACCGGAACCGGCCGGATCAGTGGCATCACCGCCGACTTGCGCGAC
The DNA here is from genome assembly GCA_052144275.1 of Streptosporangiaceae bacterium. Lineage (GTDB taxonomy): Bacteria > Actinomycetota > Actinomycetes > Streptosporangiales > Streptosporangiaceae > Palsa-504. The sequence goes on along the minus strand of JBKQQQ010000845.1, from coordinate 1,268 downwards.
GTCAACGAGCTCGCGCCGGTGCTCACCGCGGCGGCGGCGGTGGCCGAATCGCCCTCGGTCTTCACCGGGCTTGCGCACACCCGCACACACGAGACCGACCGGCTGGCCGCCCTGGCCAAGGAGATCAACGCGCTCGGCGGCGACATCACCGAACTGCCCGACGGACTGCAGATCAGGCCGCGCCCGCTGCGGGCCGCCGACGGGCCGTTCGGCAGCTACGACGACCACCGGATGGTGATGGCGGCGGCCGTGCTCGGCCTGGTCGTGCCCGGTATCCAGGTGGCCGGCGCGGACACCGTGGCCAAGACCTTCCCGGACTTCATGGACGTCTGGGAAGTGCTAGTCCGGGGGGACGACCCTCCGGAACCCCCCGTTACTCCTCCCGGGGGGACCCATCCCCCCGGACCCCCCTTGGGAGAGACCCATCCCCCCAGACCCCCCTTGGGGGGGACTGCCCGTCCCCCCAGACACCGCTGGCCCCCCTGGCCCCACAGACCCCCCTGGGGGCCGGCGCTGGCCGCGGTGGTGACGGCGGGCCTGGTCCTCGCGGGCGGCCTGCTGCCGGTCGACCCGACCGGGGGCGCGCCGACGGCCCAGGTGGCCGCGATCCAGGGCGACGTGCCCCGGGCCAGGAACCTGCCGCAGCAGCTGAACGACACCGAGGTCACGCAGAACCACGCGGCCGCCACGCTGAAGCTGGCCGCGCAGGTCAAGGCCGGTCAGCTGCCCGCGCCCGCCCTGGTGGTCTGGCCGGAGAACTCCACCGACCTGGACCCGTTCCAGAACCCTTTTATCTATAGCCAGCTCGCCGGGGCGGTGGCCGCCGTCGGCCGCCCGGTCCTGGTCGGCGAGGTCCTGCAGAACCCGCAGCGCAACGTCGGCCAGCTCTGGGTGCCCGGGCAGGGCCCGACCACGATGTACGTCAAGCGCCAGCTGGTTCCGTTCGGCGAGTACATCCCGTTCCGCGGCCTCATCTCCAGCTTCAGTTCGCTTCCGTCGCTGCAGCCGCTGAACTTCACCCCGGGCCATACGGCCGTCGTCTTCGCCGTCGGGAAGATCAGGCTGGGCGACGTGATCTGCTACGAGGTGGGCTTCGACAACCTGGTGCGATCCGAGGTCACGGCCGGGGCGAACCTGCTCGCGGTGCAGTCCAACGACACGGACTTCGAGATCGACGGCCAGCTGGGCGAGACCGAGCAGCAGACGGCGATGGCCAGGATCCGGGCGATCGAAAGCGACCGCGCCGTGGTGTACGCCTCGACCACCGG
>JBKQQQ010000844.1:0-3225 GCA_052144275.1 Streptosporangiaceae bacterium | reverse complement strand
GATCCCCATCGCGCCGTCTTCCTGCGCGTTGGCGAAGGGCCCGATCATGAGCAGCTCACCGCGGCCGGCGAACTCCCGCCACCGGGCCCGGTGCGCGGCGGCGTGCAGGGGCGCCTTGTCCGCCAGGTCGGCGGCCGACTCGTAGAACACCACGGCTTTCATGACTGCCCGCCGGTCACCGCGGCCAGGCAGCCGAGGATGCGGGCCCAGCCCTCGCGGTAGGCGCCGCCGAGGTAGCCGCCCTGCAGCGCGCAATCGGCGGCCAGCTGCTCCTCGGTCAGCTGCTCCCAGCCGCGGTGCTCGACCGCGACCCGGGTGAGCAGCGGGCCGAGTTCGGCGAACGTCAGCTCGACCTCGGTCACGACCGAGGTCATGTTCCAGGTCATCACGAACCGTTCGGGCGGCGCCCAGACCAGTACCTCTCCCCAGTCGACCTCGGTGCCGTCCTGCCACGTCTCGTAGACCCGGCCGCCCTGGCGCGGCTCGAACGTGACGTCCCGGACGCGGCCCTTACCGGCCGAGAACGGGGTGACCGGCCACCAGACGCCGATGGTGCGGACGAAGGTGTCGAAGGTGTGCCGCCGGCCGCTGCGGACCACGATCGACTGCCGCACCGGCGGCCGCCGCAGCGCAGTGACCGTACCCGGGGCCCGGGCCTCCCCATCCTCAGTCATGCCAGCCTGGGTCATGCCAGCCTGCTCCCGTCGTGTCGGTTCGTACTCCTCGCCCTGTTCATCGCTCTGTTCATCACCGGCAGCCCGTCAGCCCGCGGCCGAGGCCTGGCCGCTGTCGGCCGCCCCGAGATCGGATTCCACCAGGTCGCGGGCGACCTCGAGGGAGGACGCCCACATCTGGTCGAGGAACTCGCGCAGTCCGGCCAGCCCCTCAGGGCGAGCACGGTAGAGACGGCGCGTAGCCAGCCTCCGTTCGGACAAAAGACCTGCGTTCTTGAGTACGGTCAGATGCTGGCTCACGGCGGTCCTGGTTACGTCGAAACAGCCGGCGATCTCGCCCGCGGAGAGCTCCGAGTGGGCCACGAGCTGCAAGATGGCGCGGCGACGGGGCTCGGCGAGCGCGCGGAGCGCCTCGTCCATCGCCTCGTCTCGCGGGCCCACCGGGCCCGCGGGCCGGTCACGGCCCATGACCCCGCCTCCTAATGTCCGGGTCTCCTGCCCGGCCGCCAGTGTTCGTCAAGGCTAACGTTAGTGGCGGCTGGCGCTCAAATTCAAGCGCCGGCGGGCAGGGGCCGGCGCTCAGTGCCGTCCGACCCGGCGGTGGGTATTGACCTCGGCTTCCCGCGCGATCTGGAAGAACGTGGAGCGCAGGATGAAGCGCGCGGACAGCATAAGGATCACTCCGGCGATGACGATGCCGATAAGCGACCAGCGCTGGGTCCACGGCGCGTTGCCAAGGGACTTGACGAAGATCCAGCCCAGGAAGACGGACGCGCCGAGCGGGAGGACGCCGACGGCCACGAAGTCCCAGGCGCCGCTGACGATGCGGCGCCGGTAGTAGGTCATGGCCGCGAGCGCGGTGAGGATGTAGAAGATCGAGAACAGCAGCCCGGTCACGTCGATCACGTCGTAGAACGCGTTCTGGACCGAGGTGGCGAGGTAATAGACCACGCTGAGCCCGACGATGAGCAGGCCGACGACGATGCTGGAGGCGACCGGGGTGGAATACCGACGGGACACGCTGCCGAGGAACTCGGGCAGGGCCCGGTAGCTCGCCATCCCGTAGACGATCCGGGCGCTGAGCACGATGCCGGTGCCGGTCGTGGCGATGACGGAAAGCGCAATCGACAGTGCCATCGCCTTGGCCCAGAATCCGCCGCCCAGGGCCTGGGCCACAGCGACCAGCGCGGTCCCGTTGGCCGAGGCGGCCTGGAGCTTGGCAGGCGAGATCACGCCCTGGAAGCCGACCTGGGACAGCGTGTAGATGATGGCCAGCAGGGCGACGGCGAGGATCGCGGCACGGCCGGGGTTTACCCGGCGGTGCTTGACTTCCTCGTTGACGTACAGGGTGCCATCCCAGCCGCCGTAGACGAACACGGCGACCAGGAACCCGGCCACGGCGTCGCCCTTGCCGTTGATGCCGCTGACGCTGAACCAGCCCCGGGTGATGGGCACTGAGCCAGGGTGGTGACCCAGCACCCAGACCAGGCCGGCGATCGCCAGCCCGACCAGGATCAGGTACTCCACCAGGGCCATGCTGACCTGGACGCGGGCCGTGAGCTTGATGCCGACGACCGCGATCACGAGCATGATGAGGCCCATCGCGACGCCGATGCCGATGAAGGCCCACTTGTTCGTGGAACTCGAGCCAAAAACAGCGAGTACCGACGGCCCGAGTATGAGGACCTCGGCGACGGTCCCGATGATGTAGGCGGCGATCATCAGCCAGCCGGTCAGGAAGCCGAGGTAGGGATTGATCGCCCGGCCCACCCACTCGAACGACGCGCCGCAGTTCGCGTTCCAGAGATTACACCGGCGGTACGCGTTGGCGATGATGAGCATCGGGACCGCGGTGAGGAGCAGGATCGGGCCGCTGCCGTAGGCCGTGGCCACCGCCAGGGCGGCCAGCGACAGCCCGACCGTGGCGGCCGGAGCCGACGAGGCCATGCCGATAATCGTGTCCTGGGCCGCGCCGATTGCATCGGGCTCGAGTTTCGCCCCCGGAGCCGGAGTGATTCCAGCGACAGTAGCGGCGGAATGGTCCGTCATGTGTTCTCCTGTACGTCCCGCCCAACACGTGCTGTGCGCAGCCTATGACGGGGCCAGGTCAAACGCCCCCCAAGATGCTCACTTCGGGGATCATAGCGGACCAATTTTCTGATTCCCGGTGTTACGGGGGAAAATATTCGTTTTCCCGTGAGCGCATGGCTATGGCGCGTTTAATGATGATCTTGATCGGGCGCGGAGTTAGCATTCACCTATTAATCCGGCTAGCCTTGCCGCCCCCCGCGGCGTCCCGGGCTATCCGGGCTGGTCCGCAGGCCAGCCGAGCGGTGCCGGTCAGGTTTCCGCGATGTTCGCCAGGCTCTGCTGAATGGCCTGGATCAGCGGGTCCCCGTACGGCAGGACGCGCTCGGAGCGCGTGGCGGCGTCGCGGAGCAGGGTCACCGCGTCACCCACCCGGCCCACGGCGTAGTACAGGTGCGCCAGGTTCGCCATGCGGGCCAGCGTGTCCGCGTGGTCGGCGCCGAGGAGCCGTTCGGAATCCGCG
>JBKQQQ010000843.1:0-4339 GCA_052144275.1 Streptosporangiaceae bacterium | reverse complement strand
TCGGCGCTCATGCCGATGTGAGTGTGGTCTCAAACGTTGCTGCAATGAATTCCCTACTGGATTCGGAGTGCACCTCCCAGAGCTCAGGCTCCGGGAGACGCCCTGCATTGCCGAATCGGGAATATAGCAAACTAATTATACAAAATGGCCGTCATCGGCACCCTGACCTCACTACGGTCACCGGACGTGCTAGCTGACGGCCTCTTGATCGCTGGGCAGATTCAGGCCATGTCTATTGCCTTTCCAAGAACTCTGGATATCTTTCCATAAAGAAATGAATCGAGATGGTATTGTCGGATTCCCACAGTTCTTCCATGCCACGGATATTCCGCCGGGCAATCTGCCCACTGTTGGCGCAATGAAACACGGGCAGCGGGCGAGTCGGGCCGTGGCAGGCATACGGCACGAAAAAGCTCTCGCCTTCCGGGCCATCGAAAACGTAATTCCTTCCCCGGGAAGGTGAGTCGAAAAGCCTGATCGCGACCTCACCTACAGAGGCCGATTCCCGGCGGCGGGAATCGGCATACGTCTGAAGCTGAATGATAGTCTTAAGACCCAGCTTATTCTCGGCCTGAAGATCCGCCTCCGTCATGGCGATGCTCCGCGCGACATGTGGCAGTATCGCCGTCATCGGATGAAGGACCATGAATCTAACTTTAATGCCCTGATCTATCTTGTGCTCAAATTCGGTCCTGTTGAGCAGTGGAGTGTGATAGAAGTTAGTTGCCATGAGAAATATCTCAGATTGAGAATTCGCTATTTTTCTCCCTATCACGGCCTGCGCTTCATTGAAATTCGTATAGCAGCCGATGAGGCCAGGCTCATAGCGAGCATTCTTTTCTATCCAGACAGTAAATTCCCGCACTGCATCGCGGATCTGATCGCACGCTGGACCGAGAGCCGACATGTACTGGCTCAGCGAGAATCCCCTCCCATAGGAGCTTTCCGCCGAGGGCCAGTCGCACGAAGCCGTCGCCACCCCGAGAAGGTCCGATGGGAGCTTGAGTTGAGCATTACGCGGGTGGATCAGCAAGGTGCGATCCCTTCCAAGCTTACCCATAAATAGCCCTAGCTCGAAAAGGATATTATCCCTCGGGCTCAGAAGAGATTCGCCTCGCGTAGTAACCAGATCGTCAGGTGTCGCAAGGATGACGGCGAAGTCAAATAAATCTAGCGATGCCGTAAGGGTTTCCAGGTAACCGCGCCCCTGACGGAAGAAGTTTTCGCTCCACAGCGTGATCTCTGCGTCAGCAGAGACAAGCAGGCTACGAACAGCACGTGCCGCCTCAAGCGCTTCGCTGGACGAGCCGATGAAGATACGTGCCTTTCTTGGCATCGACGGACTCCTTAGAACTAACTGGTCGGGAGGAATGCTGCTAGATTGCTCACGATTAGGAAACCATTTCCCGGCTCAAAGCTTTACTTTCTTGAGTATATCCGACACCGACCGACTCCTCAGTCATGGATCCTGAAACTCACGTTATGCCGGGGTTCAACCAGTGACAAGATGTGGTCATTTTATGAAAATTCGGTCAGTCAATTACCCTCGGCGGGCAGATAGAGAAGTACCATCTGCACCTAAGCAAAATGCGAGGCTATCTCCCACATGCAAGGTGAGCTGCTTGCAACCGTTAACCGTAGAGCGGTGCCGTATGGCGCCGATCTGGTCCCTCGCGTCTTCAGCATCGTGCATCTTATCACGCTTTGGCGATTCCTTGGCCTGCCTCTCAAGGACGTACTCACATGACCCTATAAGGGCCGGGCCTCTTCCCAGCTCAGCCCGGTAGCGGGACGCTCCGGGTGAAAGAACGAGCTCGGGAAAGGAGACCCGGCTATGTCTGTCTACGTCGGAATCGACGTGCACCGCAAGCGCTCCCAGGTGGCGGTAGTCACCGGGGACGGGACGGTGCAGCTCAACCGGAACACAGTAAACGGGACGGAGCCGATCCTGCGGCTGATCGGTGATCTGCCGGCCGGCACGCCAGTGGCGTTCGAGGCCGCCTACGGGTGGGGCTGGCTGGTGCAGCTGCTGGAGGACTACGGGTTTGACCCGCACCTGGTGCACCCGCTGCGGTGCAAGGCAATCGCCTCAGCAAGACTGAAGAACGACAAGGGCCGGCGCCGCGATCCTCGCGCAGCTGCTGCGCGCGGACCTGCTGCCCGAGGCGCAGCTCGCGCCCCCCAAGGTGCGCCAGCTCCGCGCGCTGCTGCGGCACCGGTCCGGCCTGGTCCGGCTCGGCACCCAGCTGCAGAACCGGATCCACGCGGTGGCGGCCGGACTTCGGCTACGACCGGACCGGGAGCTACTGGACCGGGCCCGGCCGCGGCTGGCTGGCCGAGCTGGACCTGCCCGCGAGCTCCCGCGAGATCGTCACCGACTGCCTGGCGGTTACCGGCGGCCTGGCGCCGCTGACCGAGCGGATCGACGGCGAGCTGCACCAGCACGCCAAGGCCGACCCCGGGTCAAGGTGCTCAGGACGCTGCCCGGGGCCGGGGAGTTCACCGCCCTGGTGATGGCGGCCGAGATCGGCGACATCACCCGGTTCCCCAGCGCCCGCAAACTGGCCAGCTAGGCCGGGCTGACCCCCACCGTCCGCGGCTCGGACCTGACCGTCCGGCACGGGCACATCTCCAAGCAGGGCTCGGCCTGGCTGCGGTGGGTCATGAACCAGGCAGCGCAGACCGCCAAGCGCTCCCCGGAGTTCGCCGCCACCTACGCCGCCATCACCCAACGGCGCGGCAAGAAGATCGCCACCATCGCGATATCCCGCAAACTCCTGACCCGCGCCTACCACCTGCTCGCCGCGCAGGCAGCCAGCGCCCCCGGCACCACCGGGGACGCACCCGCAGACCAGGGAGGTCGCTAAGCCCCGGGCACGCTCGCTCCAGCGGCATGAGCCGGCCGCCAGGCCGCGCTCGATCACATGACTGAGCAGCCCGGTCCCCGGACGCATGGTCATGGCGCCAGCCCGCACGCCGGCCGGACGCCGAATGGGTGTTTGCGAGACCACTCCGCCAGCCACGCCGGGGACAACCACGACCCCTGATAAACAAGCACGAAAGGACCCCTTCCTCGCCGTCCATGATCGTCCGCCGTTCGCCGGCGTCCAGCCCGTTCGTCCCCGCCGCTGCGCGGCTGCGGGCGCTCCAGCTTGACCCCTCCCGCACGACGACGTGAACCAGGCAGCTGCGAGGAAGATCCCGAAGAACAGTAAGGCCCAGCCCGGCGACACCACGCAAGCCACCGGGTCAGATCCGTCATGCCTCTTGACACCAATGGCCCTTATGGGTGCCGCCGACAGGGTCTTCCGGATTGCCGTGGCGCTGGCACCTCCGTCCGCAGGTGCATGCCGCGCGGGGTCCGTCGTCCTGGCGGCGAAGCTGATCGCCGGTCACGACGCAGAGGGCGAGCGGCGGGGAACCCCGGCCAGGACGATCCGGATGCCGCCGGGGTCCTCGATCTGGATCCCGGGCCGGAGATGGGCACCGGCCCGGATCATCCAGCGGGCCGGTCCCCGGCAGGCGGCCATGCCCGGGAACGCCGCGGCAGAGTCGGCCGCCACGGCCCAGGCCGCCACGGCGCAGCAGTAAACGGCTGCCCGAAACGTCTGTCTCCCTGCCCGGCATCACGCTGAGCAACGAGGGAGGTCGGGGAGAACGCGCGCGGAGCCGCCGTTCGGTACGTTGTGGTCGGCCGGGCCCATGATTATCGATGCCGTGCCGGACGGGGCGTTCTGCGCGTCCACTGGGCGATGGCGTGCACGGCGACCGGCGCGCTGCTCGCACTCAATGTCGGCTGCAGCGCAAGGTAATCCAGACTGGACGCGACGAGAGGACCCTCCTCCGCTTCTCGCGGATCTCGATTGCGCGGTGCGCGGATCTGGTCCGTTCCCCCGCGTCTGCCTGGGGTCCTCTGTCACGGTCATTCCACCCCGTCACGGGAGCGGGTGCCAGGGACCAACGTCCCTGCGCACGGGACCTTCGGCCGGGCGGCGCAGGCAGTACGGCCGGACTCCGGCGGCGGGAGATGGCGGACGCGAACTGGCCATCATGGTGGTCCCGGCTGCTGATGCCGGTGACGTGCTGTCTGGGTACCCGGCATGGCCGGCGCGTGGCGCGGCATCTCAGCGGGCAGGACCGGCGATCTCCTGGGTCTGGCCTCTGACGATGGCACGTACGACCTCGCCTGGCAGCGGCGTGGCGGCCGCCTCCTAGCCGTCAGGCGCGGCGCAGGCAGCGCCCGCCCGCGGGCGCAAGGCAGCACGCGTCGCGCGTCAGCATCACCCAGCGGCCTGCCCGGCCGCCGGTGACCTGGCGGCGCAGCCGCGGTCCCGCGCCG
>JBKQQQ010000842.1:0-3341 GCA_052144275.1 Streptosporangiaceae bacterium | reverse complement strand
GCCCGGGAGCAGGGCTGGGTGCCCGCGAGTTCGGGGACGCTGGTCGTGATCGAGGGACCAAGGTTCTCCAGCCGCGCCGAGTCGCAGTGGTTCGCCGCCCAGGGCTGGACGCTAGTCGGCATGACCGGCCACCCCGAGGCCGTCCTGGCCCGCGAGCTGGCGATGTGCTACACGCCGCTGGCGCTGGTCACCGACCTCGACGCCGGCGTCGAGGAGGGCGAAGGCGTGACCCAGGCCGAGGTCTTCGAGGTCTTCGCGGCCAACATCAAGCGCCTGCGCGACCTGGTCGCCACGATCATCGCCGCCCTCCCCGCCGACCGTGAAGACGACCTCTGCGCCCACGCCCTAGACGGCATCACCCTCCCCTTCGCCCTCCCGTAGCGCTTCTCCCGCCGCTGCCCTCTCCGCTCCCCAGCCCGGCGGTGCTCCCCAGGCCGGCAGTCATGCGGGATCGTCAGCGCCTGCTATGCACCATTTGCCGGGTTTCCCGTTCGCATGAATGTGGCAACCTACCCAGAAGAGTGGGTACGGTGCCGCAACCATGCATGAGAAACCGCGGGTGGGCCGGTAAGGTCGGGCCGTGACTGAGTTGAAGATCGGGCCGGGCGGTTCCGCGTCGGTACACGTGCTGCACGAAGGGTACGTGGGGCGGGACGGCGACGACGAGCGAGTGGCCGGGACGGTCACCCTGATCCTCGACGGCGACGCGGTGATCGTCGTCGATCCCGGCATGGTGGCCTCCCGCGAGGCCCTGCTGGCCGCCCTGGCCGAGCACGGCCCGCAGGCCGGGGACGTGACCGATGTGGTGTTCAGCCACCATCATCCCGATCACACGGTCAATGCCGCGCTGTTCCCGGCGGCGCGGATTCACGATCACTGGGCCGTGTACCTGGGGGACCGCTGGCTCGACCGCGACGCGCACGGGGCCGAACTCGGCCCTTCAGTCCGGTTGCTGCGCACGCCGGGGCACACCGCTGAGGACATTTCCACGGTCGTGTCCACGCCGGGCGACGTCGTCGTGTGCACCCATGCGTGGTGGGGCGCGGACGGGCCCGCCGACGATCCGCTCGGTTCCGATGCCGGCGCGCTGCACGCCAGCCGGGAACTCCTGCTGTCCTTCGCCTCGGTGATCGTGCCCGGTCACGGCGCCGCGTTCCGCCCGGACCAGAGCACACCGCGGTAGCCCCTCGCCGGGGTCTTTGCCGCGGGCAACCTGGCGGGCGTCCTGACCCGTATTGAGGGTGAGGAGGTGTGCATGCCACGATCATCGCGCGACGAAGAGTTCTCCGCGTTCGTCCAGACCAGGCGCACCGGACTGGTTCGTTCGGCCTGCCTGCTGACGGCCGGGCCTTCCCTGACGGCCTAGCCGGCGGCGAGGTTCGGGCCGCGCTCGCCGCTCTGCCGTCCGGGATGCGTGCCGCCATCGTGCCGCGGCACTGGCTTGACCTCAGCGCCGGGGAGACGGCCGAACTGCTGAACTGCTCCGAGGGCACGGTCAAGAGCCTGACCTTCCAGATCGCCGGCGGGCAGTGGGTCGTCGTCCAGGCGCCGGTGTCGCTGGGCTGGAACAGCGCCGAACTGGCCAAGTTCGCCAGCGGCGTGCAGGTGCTGGTCACCGCGCAGCAAGGCCGGGGCTGAGCCTGGGCCTACCGGATGGCGGCAGCCGACCGTCCATCCAGGTAGGCTAGGTCCTCGGCAGGCCCCGATAGCTCAGCGGATAGAGCGACTGCCTCCTAAGCAGTAGGTCCCGCGTTCGAGTCGCGGTCGGGGCGCAGATGGTGCAGGTAAGCCTTCATATTCGGAACTATAATCGTTCTATTGACGTACTGCTCGCAAGCAATCACTCAATCTGATACATCACCTTGCGGATGAACAGGCGGGTACGCGCTCACCAGGCAGAATTGTGATCCAGATATGTGCTGCAGAGGCGGTCCGCCACCTGGGAGCCAAACTGGGAGCCAACGGCATCCGCTGACGCCGATGCATCGTGGCTGCCTTCCCTGACCCGCCCGCGGCCGGCCACAGGACCTGCACCGGCGGTGCCCGGGTCACGGCAGCGCTAGCCGCCGATACCGACTTCTCGCACGTGCTGGGCGAAGGCGCCGTAGCGGCACTGGGGTGCGCCCTACCGGCCGGGCGAGCCGGATCCTGGCGGCGATACACCAGCTTCCGTGGAATGCTGCCCGAAGCCGCGCGTGTAGCAAGCCTTCTCCGGTTCAGTAACTTGGACAGTTACCTTGAGGCCGCCCGGCGAGTCAGCGACGCCGCATTGTGGTCGCCTGCTGGGTATGCGCGCTCGCGCTCCGTGGCATGGTCACTCGTGGCACGACGTACCTCAACGCGGCATGAGCGCGCATTGCCGGTGCCGGCCAGGTATGCATATTCATGCAGTCCGACCTGCCCGTCACTGTCTCCGTAGTAAGCGCTGTGGCGTCCTTCGGACGCGCGCGGAGCCGCCATGCCGATCGCTGTTTCCCGGCCGGTCGCCCTGCTGTGCAGATCGGGATGTTCTGCGCGTGCCAGAGCTCGGATAGCGACCCGCGCGCCGCCACCGCTGATGTGCCCCGGTCAGGTTGTGGACGGTCCACGCCGGGCACGTGCCCGGGCATCCAGCTGGTGTGCGCTGGGACCCTCAGCAGGGTGCGACGCTGCTGCGGCCCCCCTTGCGGGCAGGCGTGCCGGGCTGCGAGAGTGCGGCCAAAGATTTCCTTCGATGGAAGAGGTTGGGCGATGCCCGAGATGACGCGGTACGAGCATGGGGTTCCGTCCTGGGTGGACATCGGGACCCAGGACCTGAGCGCGGGCGTGTGCTTCTACTCGGAGCTGTTCGGCTGGGAAGGCCAGGACATGGGTGAGGAAGCTGGCCACTATACGATCGCCACGAAGGACGGCAAGCAGGTAGCGGCGATCTCGCCCGCCCAGGACCCGGGTCCGCCGCGGTGGACGACCTACATCAACGTGGACGACGTGGACGAGGTCGCCAGGAAGGCGGAATCGGCTGGCGGCAAGGTCATCGTTGCCCCCATGGACGTGATGACCGCGGGCCGGATGGCGATCTTCATGGACACCACCGGCGCCGTCATCGCGGCCTGGCAGCCGGGCCAGCACCTCGGCGCCCAGCTGGTCAACGAGCCGGGCGTGTTCATCTGGAGCGAGCTGTCCAGCTCCGACGTCGCCAAGTCGAAGGCGTTCTACTCCGCGGTGTTCGGCTGGAGCTGGGGCGGCGGAGACGACTACCCCGAAGCCCAGGTGAGCGGCCGCACCATCGGCGGGCTCATGCCCCGGCGTCCCGGCATGCCCGCCGACGTGCCCGACAACTGGCTCGTCTACTTCGGCGCGGC
>JBKQQQ010000841.1:0-6777 GCA_052144275.1 Streptosporangiaceae bacterium | reverse complement strand
AGCCCGAACTTCATGTCCGTAACCTACCGTCCGTACCATCGCGGGAATGGAAAGCCGTTTCGTTTCGGCCGTGGCCTTCTACGGGCCCAAGACGGGCCAGCTGCGCGAGCTCCTGGCCGGGGTGCAGGCCCTGATCGCGGAGCACGTCGGCGAGGATTTCCGCCCCTATTCGCCCGAGCAGGTGCACGCCACGCTGATCGCGCTCGACGGCGTGCGCGACCCGGAGACCGGCGCCATCGTCAACGCGTACCTCCTGGCGCACGCGGGCGTGCGCCAGGAGATGGACCTGCCGCGGGTGATGGACATCCTGGCCCGGGCCACCCCGCTGCGGGTCCGTATCGGCGGCTTCCGGCCGGACCAGCCAGTCCCCTTCACCAGCCAGGGGCAGCATTTGGCGATGAGGACCTTCTCCGTGCGGGACAAGGCGTTCGTGCTGATGGGGTGGCCGGCCGCCTCGCTCGCCGGAGCCGGGCGACCGCTCGACGACCTGCGGCGCGAGATGAACGCGGCCAACGTGCTGCACAAGTACCACGTCCGCGCCACCGACGTCGACAACGACCTGCACCTCGTGGTCGGCCACCACGCCGACGCCCCGCCCGCCGCGCTCGCGCGGGCCACCGCCGCCGTCCGGGACAAGCTGGCCGCCGACCCCGTGGACCTGACCATCGGCCCGACCGATGTCAAGATCGTCGCGGCCGACTCTCACACGCTGGCGCCGCCGCTGTACGTCGGCGACGTTCCGGCCGACGAGGCCGCCTTGCTCGCGCTCATGACGTAACTGGGCAGGTCCCGGGCGGCGCGGATGCGAGGGGTGAGCAGGAGGACGGCGGAGGCCGCGAAGATGCCCTGGACGATCCAGAGCGCATCCCGGACGCCCAGGGCCGCGCCGAGGGCCCCGGCCAGCAGGGCGCCGAGCGGGATCATGCCGTAGGCGAGGAAGCGCATGCTCGCGGTCACCCGGCCGAGCAGGGGCGGCGGGCAGTATCGCTGCCGGAAGCTCCCGGCGATCACGTTGCCGGCGGCGATGCCCCCGGCGACCAGCCCCGAGCCGATCACGTAGCAGGCCATCCGGGGACCCCGGGCGGTGAGCGGGATGAGCAGGCCGGCCAGCCCGTTGCCCAGGCTGGTCAGGACCAGCGCGCGGCCGGTGCCGAACGCCCGGGTCAGCCGGGGAGCGAGCAGGGCGCCGGGAAGGCTGCCGACGCCCCCGGCCGCTATCAGCAGGCCGGCCGCGGCGGAGCTGAGGCCGGCCACCCGGATCAGGAAGACGACGACCAGGGCCAGGTTCCCGGTGTAGGCGAGGTTGGCCACCGCCCCGTAGGCGGTGAGCGGACGGAGGTAGGGGTCGCGAGCCACGAACGTGATGCCGCGCCACGCCCCGGTGCCCCCGGCGCGGGCATGGGAGGATATCGGCGGGCGGATGCGCAGCAGGCAGACGGCCGACACGCCGAAGCTGGTCGCGTTGAACAGCAGCGCGGTGGCCGCGCCGAGCGCCTGGGCGGCCAGGCCGGCCGCGGCGCGGCCGCCGATCGCGGCCACCGACGCGCCGGCCTGCAGCCGGGCGTTGCCCTCGACGAGTTCGGGCGCGCTGACCAGGGACGGCAGGTAGACCTGGTACGCCGTGGCGAAGACGACGTTGGCCGCCCCGGCCAGCAGGGCCACGACCACCACCTGTGCCGTGTGCAGCAGCCCCAGCCAGGCAGCGGCGGGCAGGCTCGCGTACAGCAGCGCGGAGAGCACGTCGCAGGCGATCATCAGCGGCCGGACCGGCCGCCGGTCCACCCATGCGCCGGCCGGCAGGCCGATGACCAGCCAGGGCAGGTACGCCGCGGCGGTCAGCGCCGCGACCGCGAAGGTGCTCGCGCGCAGCACTGTCACCGCGAGCAGCGGCACCCCGATCACGGCCATCGAACTGCCGGCCCCGCTGATCGTCTCGCCGATCCACAGCAGCCGGAAGTTCCGCTGCCGCAGGAGGCCTCCGGGCCGCAGGCCCGGAGTCACGGACCCGGCCGGTCCGTCTGGTGCTGGTCCTTCTGGCTCTGGTTTGTCTGGCGCTGGTCCGTCTGGCGCTGGTCCTTCTGGCGCTGGGCGGCCCGGCGCTGGTCCTTCTGGCGCTGGGCGGCCCGGCGGGAGCCCGTCTCGCCGGCCTGGCCCGCGGCCTCGCCGGCAGAAAGCATCTCCTGCGCCACCGCCGCCCACAGGACTTCGCGCGCGGCGTCGAGCACATCGTGCGCTGGCGGGGCGACCCGGCCAAGGCGGCCTAGGTCCGTGTCATCCTGCGTCATGTCTCCTCCAGGGCCAGGGTTAGCCGGAGTGCGGCCCGGGCCCGGTGCAGGCGGCTGCGGGCGGTGCCTGGCGGCACGCCGAGCACCGCCGCGGCCTGGGCCGGCGTGAGCTGCTCCCAGGCCACCAGCAGCAGCACCTCGCGTTCGGCCGACGGCAGGGCGCGGAGCGCCCCGACCAGCCGTCCCGTCCGCGCCGCCGCGTCCAGGCGGTCGACCACGGCATCCCAGGGGTCGCAAGGGTCTTCCGGCGCGGTCGCCTGGTCATCGCGAAGGGCACGCCAGTGCGCGCGCAGCACGTTCCTGGCGATGCCGTACAGCCACGGCCGGGCGTCCGGATGAGCCGGGTCGTACCCGCCTCGCCCGGCGAACGCCCGGAGCCACACCTCGCCGAGCAGGTCGGCGGCGGCCTGGGACCCGGCCCGGCGGGCCAGGAAGCCGTGCACCGCGATCTCGTGCCGCCGCACCACCTCGACGAACGCGTCGGGACGGCCCCGGCAGGACCGCTCGATCAGCGTGCCGTCCGTTTCCACCTCGCCGTCGACCCTCCCGGTTCCGAAGTAGCGTGGGTTCTACCTTGTTATTGCCGGGAAATGGCGGAGCGTTCGGAAGGGTCAGGCCGGCTTGACGAGCAGCTCCCGAGTTGTTATGGCCTGCAATCGCTAGGCGGCCGACCGGGCGGCGTGCCGGCGCAGGGAGGCGAGCATCGCCTCGCGGCCCGCGCGCATGAACTCCGGCCACTCGCGGGTGTCTAGGAACTGCTCGTAGAAGCCCGTCCCGGCGACCTTCCCGTAAGGAACCGGCTCGACGAGCAGTGTCCGGGCCTGCTGGCGGAGCCTGGCGAGGTGCTCGCGGGCCAACTCCGCCTGCTGGCAGGTGCGCACCTGCGAGGCGGCCGTGACGATGCTGAGCGGCCGGTCGTCCCAGCCGGTGACGTCCTCGCCGCGGAACTCGTGCGGGTAGAAACAGTTGACGGCTACGGCGGTGTCGACGGCAGGCTCGATGTCGAGCAGGGGTCGCACCGGGAAGATGTCGACGATCCCGCCGTCACACCAGGACAGCCCGTCGAGGACGGCCGGCTGGACGAACAGCGGGAGGGAGACGGCCATCCGGATCGCGCGCGCCACCGGCATGGCCGGATGGGTGCGCGGGCCGACGAAATCCAGGCGGTTGTGCTCGACATTCCAGACCGGCGCGTAGGTCGGCGTCCGCAGCTGCGCCAGGGTCAGGTCGCCGAAGTGGCCTCGATAGAAAGCCTCAAGCTTGTCGCCGCGCAAGATGCCGCACCAGCCGCGCGCGAGCGTCGGGATGAGCGCGGCGATCTCCCGCCACCCGGCGTCGATATAGTCGCCGGGCCGCATCGAGGCGGTGAGCTCGGCGGCCTCGTCGGGCGACATCCCGGCGCCGAGCGGGAACCCGAACAGCGCCGAGCCCGAGCACACGGAATACACCGACACCTCGGTGCCGCTGTCCTCGAGCGCCTTCGCCACGCCGACGAGCGACGCGAGGGCACCGCTGCCACCGGTCGCCACGACGCCGACACGGCCCGCCAGCGGCGGCGGGGCCGCGCCGCGCAACGACCCGAAGACGCGTCCTGGCACAGGCCGACGATCGAACGGCAGCGGCAGGAAGCCGCGCCGGACCGTATCGAGGAACGTCGCATCCTTGCGGATGCCCGTCGCCACGTCGCGGGCGCGGACGACGACATCGAAGTACTGCCGCATCCGGAAGATGTCCAGCGCAGCGTCCAAGGCGCTGTGGCTGCCCCGGCCGTCGGTGGTGGCCATGGCGATCGCCTCCATCCCTACCGTGCGCCGCCACCGCGCGTCCGGCCAGAGGCGAAGGTCACTTCGGCCGATGCCGATGGGCTCAATCCAACAAATGAGATTGATACATTGATCTGGCTTGATCTACTGTGGGCGGGTGACCGAAGCGCCGGGCAGTGCCCCGCCGGGGTTCCTGCGGCTGGCGGGGCATCCGCTGCGCTGGCGGCTGCTGACCGAGCTGGCGCGGAGCGACCGGCAGGTGCGCGAGCTCACCGGCCTGCTCGGCCAGCCGCAAAGCCTGGTTTCCTACCACCTCGGCCAGCTCAGAGCGGGCGGGCTGGTGTCCGCCCGGCGCAGTTCGGCCGACCGCAGGGACGCCTATTACCGCATCGACCTGACCCGCTGCGGCGAACTCCTCACCGATACCGGCCGGGCCCTGCACCCGGGCCTGAGGCTGGTCCCGGCGCCCGCGGAGCGAGCCCGGGTCCGCACCCGCGTGCTGTTCCTGTGCACCGGGAACAGCGCCCGCTCGCAGATGGCCGAGGCGCTACTCGGGCAGCTCGGCGGGGACGCGATCGAGGCGGCCAGCGCGGGCAGCCGGCCCAAGCCGCTGCACCCGGACGCCGTGCAGGTCATGCGCGAGCACGGCATCGACATCAGCGGGCGCCGGGCCAAGCACCTGGACACGTTCGCCGGGCAGCGGTTCGGGTACGTGATCAGCCTGTGCGACCGGGTCCGCGAGATCTGCCCCGAATTCCCCGGGCACCCGCAGATGATCCACTGGAGCATCGCCGACCCGTCCGGCGAGGGCTATCCGGCGTTCCGCCGGGTCGCGGCCGAGCTGCGGACCAGGATCGGC
Organism: Streptosporangiaceae bacterium; assembly: GCA_052144275.1. GTDB lineage: Bacteria > Actinomycetota > Actinomycetes > Streptosporangiales > Streptosporangiaceae > Palsa-504. The sequence continues at coordinate 1,870 of JBKQQQ010000841.1, read as the reverse complement.
TTCCTGCTCGGGCTCATCGGCCAGAGCGGGGGCTAGCCGTGCCCGGCGAGGGGCAGAACCAGGCGAGCCTGGCCACAGTGCTGCGGGAGTGGGGGCGGATCGGCTGCATCGGTTTCGGCGGGCCGCCGGCGCACATCGCGCTGCTGCGCCAGCTGTGCGTGGACCGCAGGCAGTGGCTGGACGCGCCGGAGTTCGAGGACGCCATCGGCGCCTGCAACCTGCTGCCCGGGCCGGCCTCCACCGAGCTGGCCATCTTCTGCGCCTGGCGGGTCCGCGGCCGGCTGGGCGCGCTGGCCGGCGGCCTGGCCTTCATCGTGCCCGGCCTCGTCTGCATCCTCGCGCTATCCGCGCTGTTCCTCGAAGGCACGCCGCCGCTGTGGGTGAAGGGGGCCGGCGCCGGGGCGGGCGCCGCGGTGGCCGCGGTCGCGGTCCAGGCCGGCTGGTCCCTGCTCGTCCCGAGCTGGACGCGCGCGCGCCGCGCCGGGCCGGGCCGCCGGATCCGCTGGGCGGCCTACCTGCTGGCCGGCGGCGCCGCGGCCGCGACCATCGGGCCGTGGCTGGTCCTGGTCCTGCTCGGCTGCGGGGTCACCGAGCTGGCTGTCGCGCAAGCGCGGGGCGGCGGGCCAGGGGCTGCAGCCGACGGGGCGGACGGGACGACAGCGGACGGGACGACAGCGGACGGGACGACGGCGGACGGGACGACGGCGGGCGGGACGGTGCCGGGGATCGCGCTGCCGGCGGTCGGGGTGGTCCGCGCCGCCGCGGCGGCGGTGGCGGGCGGCGGCGTGCTGGCCTCGGTGGCCTGGGTGGCGTTCAAGGTGGGGGCGCTGTCGTTCGGCGGCGGTTTCGTGATCATCCCGCTGATGCGGGCGGACGCGGTGGGGCGGGGTTGGATGACCAGCGGCCAGTTCCTGAACGCCGTGGCCCTGGGCCAGATCACCCCGGGCCCGGTGGTGCTGACCGTCTCCGCCGTCGGCTACGCGGCCGCGGGCCTGGGCGGCGGGCTGCTCGCGGCCCTGGTCGCGTTCTCGCCGTCGTTCGCGTTCGTGCTCGGCGGCGCCAGGTACTTCAGCGTCCTGCGGACCAGCAGGCAGGCCCAGTCGTTCCTCGACGGCGCGGGCCCGGCGGCGATCGGGGCGATCCTCGGCTCGGCCATCCTACTGGCCGGGGCGCTGAGCCAGCCGTGGCAGTACGCGGTGCTGGCCGGCGCGGCGGTCCTGCTGCTCGGGCTGCGCCGCGGGGTCGTGGTCACCCTGCTCGCCGCGGCCGCGGCCGGGCTGGGTGTCGCGCTGGCCGGAGGGCCGCTGCCGCACTGAACGGGCGCCATCGTTCCGGGAACGTTACCGCTGTACCGGGGCGTTACAGCCGGGCCGTTCGGGATAAAGATTTTTGGTTTTCCAGGGCCGGGGGTAACGCTAGGGGGTGACGATCGCGAAGTCGGGGTCGGGGTTGTCGATGAGCGACATCAGCCGTCCCAGGACGGCGGGGTCGCCGGATATGTCGATGCCGTCGGGCTTGGCGGTGGCCAGGAGCTGCAGCAGCTGGGGCTTGGTCAGGGTGAGCGTCAGGTCCGCCGGCTGGTTCCCGGTGGTGGGGTAGTGGATGAGTGCGCCGTTGCTGAGTTCCATCCGGTAGTTCTCATGGGCGTCGGTGAAGTGCCAGCCAATCGACAAGCCCTCGTTCCAGGCCTTGGGGCCGTCGATGCGGATGGCGATCGAGTCGAAAAGCTGGGTGATGGTCAGTGCCGGGGCCAGGCCAGCACTGCTGACTTCGGTGTGCTCGATCTCGCCGGTCCGCAGCTCCTTCGCGCCGGTGAGGTAGCTGTTGCGCCAGGTCGCGTTCTCCGCGCCGTAGCCCAGGCGCTCCAGCA
>JBKQQQ010000840.1:0-6926 GCA_052144275.1 Streptosporangiaceae bacterium | reverse complement strand
CGGACGACCGGGATGCATGACAGGCAGGTGGCGCGCCGCGTATCACGGGGGAGGCCATGGCGGGCGGGCTGACGACCCTGTTCCTATGCGGCGACGTGATGCCCGGCCGCGGCGTCGACCAGATCCTGCCGTACCCCGGCGATCCGGAACTGCGGGAAGAGTACCTCGACGATGCCAGGACCTACGTCCGGCTGGCCGAACGCGCCAACGGCCCGATTCCGTATCCGGTCAGCTTCTCCTGGCCCTGGGGTGACGCCCTCGAGGTGCTTGGCGCTATGGCACCGGATGTGCGTGTGATCAACCTGGAGACCAGCGTCACCCGCAGCGCTGATTTCGCGCCTGGTAAGGCCGTCCACTACCGGATGAGCCCGCAGAACCTGCCCTGCGTGACCGCGATCCGGCCGGACGCATGCGCGCTAGCGAACAACCACGTGCTCGATTTCGGCCGCACCGGGCTAGCGGAAACTCTCGGTGCCCTGGCCGGCGCCGGGCTGCCGGCCGCAGGAGCCGGACCTGACGCCGCCCGCGCGCGGCAGCCCGCAGTCGTCCCGGTGCCCGGAGGCGGCCGTGCCGTGATCTTCTCCTGCGGGGCGATGTCCAGCGGCATCCCCGCCGGATGGGCCGCCACCGCCACCCAGCCCGGCGTGGATCTGCTGCCCGACCTGTCCGGCGCGGCCGCCGACGAGGTCATCGCCCGGGCGAGCGCCGCCAGGCAGCCCGGCGACGTCGTCGTCATCTCCATCCACTGGGGCTCCAACTGGGGGTATGACGTGGACCGTGACCAGGCCCGCTTCGCCCACCGCCTCATCAACGGCGGTGTCGACGTGATCCACGGCCACTCCTCGCACCACCCCCGGCCGATCGAGACCTACCGGGGCAAGCTCATCCTCTACGGCTGCGGCGACTGCGTCGACGACTACGAAGGCATCAGCGGCTCCCCGAAGGCGTACCGGGACGACCTGCGCCTGCTGTACTTCGCCTCGGTACGGCCGGACACGGGGGAACTGGCCGCCCTGCGCATGGTGCCCATGCAAGCCAGGAAGATGCGGCTGCACCGGGCCCGGCCCGCCGACAGCACGTGGCTCGCGACGGTACTCGGGGAGATCAGCCGTCCTTTCGGGGTACGGATCACCCGTGAGCCCGGCGGCGCGCTCGTCCTGTGCCTCTGACGCTCTCTCCAAGTCCGCGGTACCGGCATTGGCGGCGGCATTACCAGCGACCGGGATCTCGAGCCCGCGAAGCGGCACGAGCTCGGTGGCGGCCGCCACCGTGAGCCGCCGGAGGTGACGGTTCGGCCTGCGCCAGGGGGTATGCCGGGCCGATACTGAACCGGTGATCAGGGAGGCCTTCGGGGTCACGCTGGCCAGGCCCAAGCTGGTAACGAGGCGGCGTTCGCCTGCATCTTCCGTGACGTGCAGCCCGGGCTGCTGCGGTACTCGCGAGTGATCGCGGCCGAGGTCGAGGACGTGGCAGGCCGCCTACGTGAGCTTCACGGTCGAAGAACAGTCCCTGTTCGAGGTGACCTTCGTCGCCGGGCTCGATAAGGCCCGCTACCCCGAACTGAGCGAGGCAGGTGATGCTGGCGTACCACGATCTCCTGCGGGGCGCCTCCGGAGACGACCGGACATGCGTGATGAGCAGATGGTAAGCGTACCGACTCAGAGCCGCGCTGAATCTTTGTCTACGCGCGGGCGGCAGCCAGCTCGGCGAGCACCGGCAGGCCGCCAATCGATGCCATGAGGCGTGGACCGTACACGGAGCGCCGTGTCCATGCAGGCGCAGATTCTCAACCTGATGCCCGGTCTTCAGCGCGGCCTTGGCCTCACGTACCTGCTTATCTCGCATGACCTGCCGGTCATCCCTTGCGGCCGGGGCAACCCTCGTCGTCTCCGCCGTCCAGGCTTATGCGATGCGCAGATACGGCGGGAGGTCGGTAACGCCGTGCACCCGCCCGGCGAGCCGTCCGCCCGTAGCCTGGCCAGCCCGGCGGAACCAGTGGCGAGCTGCCCGGCAGGCGCATACTGCCGGCAGGCGCATACTGCCGGCAGGCGCATACTGCCGGCAGGCGCATACTGGTAGTGATGAAGCCAGCCCGCGCCGCGTCCCGGCGCTTCTTGCCCACTAGTCCCTTCGCCCGCCCATCCGCCGCTCCGCCTGCTGAGCAGTTCGCCGTGCGGGATCAGGTTACCCACGATACGTACGGCCTCGGCCGGGTCATCGGCGTCGAGATTGACGCCGCCCTTGACGTGGATTTCGGTTCGTGCCGTGTGCGGATCATGACGCCGTGCGCCAAGCTGACCAAACTCTGATACCGCCAGCGACACCCGCGGACGGTACTGCGCCGCCGGGGCACCGCCGCCGCGCCGGACCGCCTGGTCCGCCGACGAGGGTGCCGGGGCTGGCAGTGAATCGTTCGTCGCGGTCGCCGGACCAGCCGTGCGCAACCGGCGCCCGGCGCTGTCCGGCAATCTCGCAGGCCCGGCAGGGCAGGTCATGCCCGATCAGAGCTATCGACCCGGACAATGGCGCGGTCGCCGGCCAGCAGGCCGGCAGTAGCCTGGCCCAGCGCTCCGGGCGCACTGCCTGCACGGATACCACGGATTCGCGCCACGATGACTCTCATTTCACCCACTTCCACGGGTGCTCCGGTCCACGACTCACTACGGCGATCACCCGATGCCAATCGGGGTTTCGTTACAGACCGTGACAGCTCGACAGTCGCACGACACGCGATATCGGCTCGTTCGGTGCGGCTTTGGCGGGGAGCGTTCGGTCTGCTACGACAATGCATAAAGGTTGATCTGCGTGCACCTGCCGGCCGATGCAAAGACGGGCCCGTCGGCCAGGATCGCGTCGTGGTCAGTCCTGACCGGGGCGGCGGCCCGGCGCGGCGAGGCAGCAACGAGCCCGGATGTCACTTGCCGCGGCCCGGGCATGCGGGAACGCTGGCCTGGTGGCAGGCAGGCGGCTGGCGGCAGCTGCATCGTGCGGGCGGGCACCCCGCCGCCGTACGCGGGTGGGCACCGGAAGGGTGGATGGGTGGCTTGGCGGACGGTGTCGGCGTTCGTCGCGGGCGTGCTGGCGACGCTGGCTGGTGCCCTGCTGGTGCTGTGCCGCGGGCCGACCCGGGCCGACTCGGCTGTCACCGACCGGGTGGTGCGGTGGTGGGCGGCGGTGTGGCTGCGCGCAGCGGGGGCGCGGGTGGTGGTGGATGGCCTTGAGCATGTCGAGTCGGCCGCCGCCTATGTCGTGGTGTCCAATCACCAGTCCAACCTGGACCCGATGGCGCAGCTGCGGGCGCTGCCGTTGTCGCTGCGGGTCCTGGCCATGCGGGAGCTGTTCCAGATCCCGCTGCTGGGCCGCGCGATACGCACGGCCGGGATGATCGAGGTGGACCGGGATTCCCCCGACTTCCGCCAGATCGACCGGGCTGCCGCCCGGTCTTTGGCGGCCGGGCACTCGCTGCTGGTCTACCCGGAGGGCACGGCCTCACCGGATGGCACGATCGGTGACTTCAAAGACGGCGCCTTCATCATCGCGGTTACCTGCCAGGTGCCGATCCTGCCGGTCGCCATCCATGGCACCTGCCGGATCTGGCCGCCGGGGCGGCGCGCAATCCACAGCGGCCAGGTGCGTATCGTCGTGGGACGCCCCCTGCAGACCAGCCGCCTGAGCCATCACGACATTGCCAGGCTGCGTGAGCAGGCACGGGACGTCATCTGGGTGGCCCACCGTGACCTCGTCACGGCGATGTCAGCGAAGGCGGTGTCGTGAGCGGCAAACCGCCAGCGGAGTGACCCTGACTCGGCCGGGTGCCCGGCGGCGGGGCAACGGGCGGCTTTCTCCAGGACCCGGCGGCGGGGCAACGGGCGGCGAGGACTTATCACGCGGGAGGCTGGCGCCATGATCACGCCGCAAGTATCCGCGGTCCACGGTAGCGTCCCCGTGCGAGCGAGGCCGGCGCTCAGGCTTGGGACCACGTTGCCGGACACCGTGGGCGGAGGTCGCCTTTGATCCGGCTGATCAGCCGCCGGATCCGGGTGACCTCCTGCTCGGCGGGCAGGGTAAGCCCGCCTTTTTGAGGAGGACTACTGCGAGCGGGCCTCCAGCCAGCGGTGAACCTTGAGCCAGAGCCCTTGCCTGGCCTCGGCACCGGCCAGCATGCCGATGTGCCCGCCCTCCAGCACGCAGAACTCCTTGTCCTGGCTGCTGACCAGGTGCATGATCGCCTCGGCCTGGGGCACCCGGCAGATGATGTCCTGGGTGCCCGCGATGCTCAGTAGCGAGCACGTGATGTTCTTGAGGTCGACGGCGCGCCCCCGCAGCTGGAACTCCCCTTTCACGAGCTCGTTGTGCTGAACCAGGTCGTGAATCATCTGCCGGAACGCTTCGCCGGCGAAGGGGATGCCCTCGCTCACCCACTGGTTGAGGGCGATCCAGGTTGCCAGCGACGGGTCCTGGCTCAGGCGGTTCCCCCGTCCAAGGAGGGTACCGAGGTGGTCAGTGGTCAGCTTGAGCAGGCGGGGGGTGCTCCCGACGAATTCGGGGGGCACGTTCCCGAACAGTGCCACTAGCCATCCGGGGTGAACGCCCGGAGCAGTGATCCAGCGAAAGCCCCCCAGGTTCTCCGGGGAGCAGTCGATGGGAGTGGCGTACAGGATCAGGTTCCGCAGATGAGGGCCCGGGAACAGGGCCGCGTACATGGCGCTGAGCAGGCCCCCGATGCAGGCCCCAAAGAGGGTGACCGCCTCGGCGCGGGAAGTCCTGCGCACCTGCCCGACCACCTCGGCAAGATAGTCGAACGCATAGTCATCGAACGAGAGCGCGTGATCCTCCTCGCCTGGAACCCCCCAGTCGAGCAGATAGACATCGAAACCCTGCTTGACCAGGTACTCCACGAAGCTGTTGCCCGGGATCAGATCCAGGATGAAGGGCCGGTCGATCAGCGCGTAGACCAGCAGCAGGGGGACCGGGAAGCGGGTTTCTCCCGACGGGACATAGCGGTAGAGGGTGGCCTTGTTCCTGGTCCAGATCACCTCCCTGGGCGTCTGGCCGGTCGCGACCTTGGCTCCTGCCAGCAGGAGGTGGAGCCACAGGCGGTTATACCTGAATGTCCGCTCAAGCGCGGAGGCTGACGGTGCGATAATCTGCTTCCCGGTCATGCTGCCCTCCTTCCGCCTTGTGGTCTGAGCTCTTCCACCGCGCCAGCTAGGGCGCCAGCCATCGGCGCCATGCACCCCGGCGGTCACGCCGCGCGATCCCGGCCGCCCGGGTGACGGCCTTTGACCAGAACCTCATCACCCGCGGCCGCGCGCATCTTTCCCCCGCATCGCCAGCGACGCCATCACCGTGACCCTGTCGCACCCGGTGAACCAGGGGCAAAGGTCCGCGCAAGGAGAGCCAGAATTCCTTCCAGCTCGCGGCGGGGGCGGGAAGCAGACGGATGGCTGTTCCCGCCCGGGGACTCGCGGCGGGGAGTTCGGCGGACAGCGCGCCGGCGAACAGCGCCATGAACGCCGCCGCGGAAGGGCTCGTCGTGCCCGGCGCCGACCAGGGCGGCCGCCGGCCGGGGGCCTGTGACCCTAGCGCCAGGACACTTGTCGCTTGCGGCCTGACCTGGGGACGTTTGTCTCTTGCCGACCACCTGGCCGGGCCGTTTGCGTCGGGGCCAGAGATCGCCGACTTCGACGCCTCCAGGGCAGCATCAGCCACGCTGGCAGGATGCGCAATGATCTCGAAGACCCCATCAGGCGGTATGTCGTCGATGAGCTTGATGATGGCCAGATGCTGCCGGACATCGGGACTGTCGCTCCGGGCGAGGAGTTCCCGGATCTCAGGTGAGCCGACCGCGTCGCGGTATTCGCCGACTCCTCCCACGTGCCGACGGCTATCCATGCCTGGACGATGCTGCGGCGCTCGTGATCCGCTCGCCCCGATTCAAGAGCTCTCCCGAGCCCATGTGCGGCGATGTCGGCTAGCAGAGGCACGTGGCGGCTGCCTCAGGGCAGGGACATCTCCCACTCGTGCCGCCCCGGGAATCTGCCCGCGTGCAACGCCGGCCAGCTCCCGTCGCGGCCCGGCCGGGCTGCCCGTCACGCCGGCCGCGGGCAGGCTTACCGTGAGAACCGCACGGCGGGGCGGGGTCACCACGCACTCGCGCTGGGAGCGTGGTCGCTGTCCGGTAGCCGAAGAACCTGGACGGCCCGGTCAGCGATCATGACCGGGCCCCTGGGCCGGGCCGGGCACGCGCCGCACGGCCCGGGCGTTCGCTCCAGCCGCTCGCTTCCCGGCCGGGCGGGGTTGTCCCGGCCGCCGGACAGCCGGCGGGCCGCACGGTTTACATCCGCCGCGCGTTCTGTGACAGGCTGGCCGAAAGCAAGCGGCGTGCGCGCCCCCGTGGCCGTGACGGGGGCGCCGCATCCACAACCAAGAGGTCAAGATGGCGCAGGGCACTGTGAAGTGGTTCAACGGCGACAAGGGCTACGGTTTCATCGCGGCCGAGGGTGGCCCGGATGTGTTCGTGCACTTCAGCGCGATCACCGGTGGCGGCTACCGCAGCCTGGAGGAAGGGCAGAAGGTCGAGTTCGACATCACGCAGGGCCAGAAGGGACCCCAGGCGGAAAACGTCAGGGTCATCGGCTGACGTACCGGCAGGGACGACGCTGGCGGCAGGGGAGATTGCCTCCTGGCGAAGCGGACGGCGGCACGCAGCCAGGGCCGCCGACGGGCGTGTCACCAGGTGCGCTTGCTGGTCATCGGTGCGCGCCCAGATCTCCTCAGACCCGGCGATGTCGCTGGCCCCGGCGGCCCGCAGTCCTTGGCCGAGACGCTCGCGAGCCCGCCGCGGGAGCGTGACCGAGCTGGTGAAGGCGCCCTGCGCAGCGGCGCGCTCCGGATCAGCCTTGTGCTCTTCGATCAGGTGTGCC
>JBKQQQ010000839.1:0-5195 GCA_052144275.1 Streptosporangiaceae bacterium | reverse complement strand
TGGTATCCGGCGGATGGTTCGTGCCGGTGTACGTCGCGGGCTGGCTTTTCCTGCCGGCGGCCGGCGAACAGGCCAGCATCGGCGGCAAGGCCATGTCCGACTCCAGGGGCATCCGGCTCGCGATCGGCCTCGCGTCGCTGCTCATCCTGGTGCTGCTGGCGATCAGCGCGCTCAACGGCGGCTGGTTCGTCGGCTGGGCCTGGCCGCAGGTGTTCAGCGTGGCCGGGCTGGTGCTGATCTGGCGGAACGCCCCGGCCGAAGAACAGGCCACGCTGCGGCGCCTGCTTGAGCCGGTTGAGACGGCTGCGGACTCCTCGGCCCGGGGCAAGTGGTCGGCGCTTCGCCTGGTGCTCGCGGGCGCTCTGCTCGTCGGCGGCGTGGCCTGGCTGTTCTCGGCTCACAAGAGCCTGGCCCTGCTGCGCCCGCTCGGCGGCGCGGTGCTGGTGATCGCGGCCATCGTGCTGTTTCTCGGCCCGTGGTGGCTGCGGATCGCCCGTGATCTGGTCCTCGAGCGCCAGGCCCGGGTCCGGGCCGAGGAGCGGGCGGACATCGCGGCCCGGGTGCACGACTCCGTGCTGCAGACGCTCGCCCTGATCCAGCGGCGCGCGGACGACCCGCAGAAGGTCGTCCAGCTAGCCCGGATGCAGGAACGCGAGCTTCGTTCCTGGCTGTTCGAGGGCAAAGACCCGAACGAGGTCGACGCGGAGCTCACTCTCGCGGTCGGGGTGCGGCAGATCCAGCAGGACGTCGAGGCCAGGTACGGGGTTCCGGTGGAGGCGGTGACCGTCGGCGACTGCGAGCTCGACGACAGCCTGAACGCCCTCCTCGCGGCGGCCCGCGAGGCGACGGTCAACGCGGCCAAGTGGTCCGGCGCCAGCGTCATCTCGCTGTTCGCCGAGGTGGAGCCGGGTCAGGTATCGCTCGTCGTGCGGGACCGCGGAAAGGGCTTCGACCCGGAGGCGGTCCCGGCCGATCGCAAGGGCCTGGCCGAATCGGTGCACGGCCGGATGACCCGGCGGGGCGGCACGGCGACCGTGACCACCGCCCCGGGCGAGGGCACCAAGGTCACGCTGACGATGGCGCGTCCGATGCCGCGGGGGGGTCTGGGAGGGTCGCTCCCCCCGAATAGCACGGCGAGCAGGACATGAGTACCCCGCGGGTCGTCCTGGTTGACGACCACGGGCTGTTCCGGTCCGGGGTCCGCGCCGAGCTCGGCCGCCAGGTCGAGGTGGTCGGCGAGGCGGACGACGTGCAGCCCGCGATCGACCTGATCGCCGAGCTCCTGCCCGACGTGGTGCTGCTCGACGTGCACCTGCCCGGCGGCGGCGGCCAGGCCGTGGTCCAGGCGATCAAGGCCACCCATCCGCAGGTGCGCTTCCTCGCGCTGTCCGCCTCGGACGCTCCCGAGGACGTGATCGCGGTGATCAGGGCGGGTGCGCGGGGCTACGTGACGAAGACGATCTCCACCGCCGAGCTGGCCGACGCGGTCCGCCGGGTCGCGGCCGGCGACGCGGTGTTCTCGCACCGGCTGGCCGGGTTCGTCCTGGACGCGTTCGCCGCCGCGCCCGCCGGGGACGCCAAGCCGTCGGTCGACCCCGAGCTCGACCAGCTGACCAGCCGGGAACGGGAAGTCCTGCGGCTGATCGCCCAGGGCTACACCTACAAGGAGATCGCCCGCGAGCTGTACATCTCGGTCAAGACGGTGGAAAGCCACGTGTCGTCGGTGCTGCGCAAGCTGCAGCTCTCCACCCGGCACCAGCTGACCAGGTGGGCCACCGAACGGCGGCTGACCTGACTGGCACTGACCTGACGGTGCTGGCCTGTTCGGCATCGCGGTCACCCGGTGCTAGCGCCTGCGCATTGTGACAGGTACGTGACACCGAGGGTGAAACCGGGCTCGTTCGGGAAAAATGTCTTGTGAACCGGTCCGGCGGTCAGCGAGGTGCGGCGGGTCGCGTTTTCCGCCCGCCCGCTAGGGTTGCCGGTCTAGGGCGACGGGCTGACCATGAGGATGGGCAGGTGGATCACAGAGGTGAATATGCCGTTCGAGGCGATCGAGCGCGAGATCGGTGACGCTTACTTTCGCCTGGCTACCTCGGCCCGGACCGCGCGCTACCGCCAGCGGCATTACCTGGACGGCCAGACCGCCGGGACCCTGTTCGGCACCGTGACCGCGCTGACCGCCGCGCATCCGTGGGCGCTGGACGGCTTCGGCGCCCCGGCCTGGGCGGCCTATCAGCCCGACCCGCAGGCGCCGCCACCGGACGGCCTGCGCATCGGGGTGCTCCGGATGGGCGAGGGCCTGCCGCCCACGCCGGCCGTGGCGCGGTTCGCCGGCCACGGCCACCTGCTGATCAGCGAGTGCGGGTTCGCCGACGGAGCCCGGTCGCTGCTGCAGGCGCTCACCCTGCGGCTGGCCACGGCGACCAGGCCGGGCACGGTGCGATTCGCGCTCGCCGACCCGGTGGGGCAAGGCCGGCACCTGAGCGCGTTCCTGCGGCTGCCCGCGCAGATGCGCGTAGGCAGCAGCGGGGTCGGGGTCGCCGCCAGCCCCGCCGAGACCGAGGCCTTGCTGACCACGCTGACCAGCCACGTCGTGGAGGTCACGCAAACCCGGCTGACCAACGTCTACGACTCGGTGGAGGCCTACAACGCGGCCACCACCGGGGCCACCATCCCCTACCACGTCCTGGTCCTGGCCGGCTTCCCGGCTGGCGTCAGCGACCGGGCCGCGGAGCTGCTCGGCCGGCTGGCCCGCAACGGGCCCAGGAGCGGGCTGTACATCGTGGCCACGGTTGATCCCGGGCTCCCGATGCCGCGCGACTTCGATCTGACGGCGCTGACCGCGCTGGGCACGACCCTGAGCCTGGACCCGCACGGGAACCTCAGCTGGGATGACCCGGATTTCGGCGTCGGCGTGATCGAGCCCGACGAGATGCCCAGCGCGGCCCAGGCCAACCCGTGGCTGGACGCGGTCGGCGCGGCGGCCGGCTCCGCAGCACGAGACCTTCCCTTCGGCCGGATCGCCATCGCCCCGGCCCAGCGCTGGACCTCTTGCACCACCGACGGCCTGGACGTGCAGATCGGCGTGGACAGCAAGGGCGAGCCGCAGCACTTCGTCATGGGGATCCGCGGCGTGCACCACGGCCTGGTCGGCGGGGACGTCCGGATGGGCAAGACCAACCTGCTGCACGTGCTGATCAGCCAGCTCGCCCTGGCGTACCCGCCGGAGGAGCTCGAGCTCTACCTGCTCGACTTCAAGGAGGTCGAGTTCGACGCCTACCTGACCGAACGGCTGCCGCACGCCCGGGCGATCACCTCCCGGACCGACCGCGAGTTCGGGCTGAGCATGCTGCGCCGCTTCCACGACGAGATCGACCGGCGGGCCCGGCTGTGCCGCGAAGCGAAGGTCACCGACCTGCCCGACTACCGCCTGGTGACCGGGCAGGTGCTGCCCCGCGCGCTGGTGATCATGGATGAGTTCCAGGTGCTGTTCAGCGAGGAGGACCGGCTCGCGCGCGAGGCCGGGCGGCTGCTGGCGGACATCGCCAAGCGGGGCGCGGCGTTCGGGCTGCACCTGCTGCTGGCCACCCAGTCCCCGGGCGGGCCGCTCGCGGCCTACCTGCGGCCCGTCTACGAGCAGATGGCGCTGCGGATCGCCCTCGGCTGCACCCAGCCCAGCGTCTCCCAGGCCATCCTCGGCGAGGGGAACGACGCCGCCACCAAGCTGATCCGCGCCGGGGACGCGATCTACAACGACCGCCGCGGCGAGGGCGCCAACCCGGTCATGCGGATCGCGATGCTGCCCACCAGGGAACGGCTCACGCTGATCGCGGACATCCGGGCGCTCGGGGCCGGGCGGGAGTACCCGCCGCCGGCCAGTTTCGACCCCGACGCGGCCGCGGTCTTCGCCCCCGGGACGCCTGGGCCGGGGGCGGCCTGGCCCGGCCCGGCCGTCCCGGGGCACGCCGTGCAGGCGTGGCTGGGCGAGGCGATCGAGATCAAGCCCGCCACCACGGCGACGTTCGAGCGCTACATCCGGTCCAACCTGCTCATCGCGGGCAGCGAGGAACACGGCCACGGGCTGCTCCTGGCCACCCTGCTCAGCGCCGCGGTCCAGTGCTCCCCGGCCCGCGTCCGCTTCACCCTCGCCGAGTTCACCCGGCCCTCGTCGCCGTTTCACGGTTTCTTCGCCCCGCTGGAGAACCTGCCGCACGAGGTGCGGATCGCCGACCGCCGGACGGCCGAGGCGGCGCTGGACGATCTCATCGACGACCTGGACGCCCGGCTGGCCGCCTCCGACGGGGCGGCCGCCCAGCCCGAACGGTTCTTCCTCATCGCCGGGATGCACCGCTGGCATGAACTGCTGGCCGAGGGCGACTACGGCCGGCCCAGCGAGATCTCGGCCCGCCTGGTCCGCCTGGCCGACAAGGGCCCGGACGCCGGCATCCACGTAGTGGCCTGGACCGACGGCTACGCCACCGCAGAGCGCGCGCTGCGGCGGGCGGGCATCGGCTTCTTCGGCCTCCGCGCGGTGCTCCGCGTGCTGTCCCCCGCGGAGAGCGACGCGCTGCTCGGGGTGTCCGCCGCCGCCAGCCTGGACGATGACCGCGCCCTGTACCGGGACACCGAATGGCCCGCCGAACAGGTAGAGAAGTTCAAGCCGTACTCGACCGCCTCTCTTTACGCCTTCGCCCGGGAAGCCTTCGCGAGCGGAAAATGGAGCCCGAGCGAGAGATGGAGCACAGCATGACCGAGCAGGAGCGGGCCATCTCCGCGGCCATGGCCACGTCCCCCTACCTCTCCCTCCGCCAGGCGGTCCGGCCGGCCATCCTCGCCCACTGGCTGCTGGCTTCAGACCAGGAGCGCGCGGGCAAGCTGGCCGCGGAGTGCGAGGACCTGCTCTTCCTCACCAGGGAACTGCTGAAGGCCGCCGGGCGGGTGCGCATCCTCGCCGAGCCGGCGCCTTCGGCCGAGTTGCCGGACTTGCCGGACTTGCCAGATTTGCCCGAGAGCGGCGGTGACCGACGGGCGCAGCTCCTGGACGCCTACGCTGAGGCGGGGCTGCTGTGGGCGAAGGTGGTGGGGTGTTCGGTGGCCCTGGCCGGAGCCCTGATCGACCGGGGCGAATGGGATGACGTGCGCCGGCTGGCCGGCTTCCTGGCCGGAGCCGGGGAAGAAAGCGCCGCCGCGGA
>JBKQQQ010000838.1:0-11899 GCA_052144275.1 Streptosporangiaceae bacterium | reverse complement strand
CGGCGGTGCCTGCCATGGCGGTGCTCGCCGACATCCGCACCGGGCTGCCGGGCAGCGCGGACGAGCGGGACGGCGGCGACGGCGCGGCCGCCTTCGTCTTCTCTGGCGCGGACGGCGGCGCGGGCCTGGAGGTGCTGGCCGAGGTCATCGGGCAGGGCTGCGCCACCGCCGAGTTCCTGGACCGGTGGCGGACGCCCGGCGCGGCCGCCTCGCGGGTGTGGGAGGAACGGTTTGGCGAGCAGGTGTACGGCCCGCTGGCCGAGGCGGCCATGGCCGACGCCCTGAAACAGGCGGGGCTCACCCCTGGGCAAGTGGATCATCTCATCGTGGCCGGGCTGCCGGCCCGCGCGGTGAGCCGCGCCGTCCGCGCCGCCGGAGTGCCGGCCGAGGCGGTCGCCGGCACCTACGCCCCACCTCTTTCCGGCCGCATCGGCAACGCCGGCGCCGCGCAGCCCGGCATCGTGCTGGCCGACGTCCTGGACCGGGCCGGGCCGGGCGAGACCATCCTGCTCGTGGTGCTGGCCGACGGCGCGTTCGCCCTGGCGCTGCGGACCACCGAGGCGCTGGCCCGGCACCGGCAGGCGCAGCCGGTCACCGCGCAGATCGCGGCGGGCAGCACCGCGCTGGACTACGCCACCTTCCTGTCCTGGCGCGGGTTCCTGGACCGCGAACCGCCCCGCCGGCCGGACCCGGATCCGGTCGCGGCACCGCCATCATTGCGCCGAACGGGCTGGAAGTTCGGGCTCGTCGCGGCGAAGTGCACCCGCTGCGGCACGCGCAGCCTGCCACCGGACCGGGTCTGCCAGCAGTGCCACGCGGTGGACGAGATGACCCCCGAGCCGCTCGCCGACGTGCCCGCGACCGTGACCACCTACACCGTGGACCGGCTCGCCTACACGCCGAGCCCGCCGATGCTCATGGTGGTGCTCGACTTCGACGGCGGCGGCCGGATGCGCTGCCAGCTCACCGACGCGTCCGAGGACGAGATCCGGGCCGGCCTGCGGGTCGAGATGACCTTCCGGCGGCTGGTCACCGCGGCGGGCGTGCACAACTACTTCTGGAAAGCGCGGCCGGTCCGGTCCGGGCCAGGGAAGGACGAGTAATGGGGTCACACGGCATCAGGGACCAGGTCGCCATCGTGGGCATGGGCTGCACCGCCTTCGGCGAGCACTGGGACAAATCCACCGACGACCTGCTGGTCGAGTCGGCCACGGCGGCGGCCGCGTCGGCTGGCGTGTCGCTGGGCGACATCGACGCGTTCTGGCTCGGGACGATGGGCTCCGGCGTGTCCGGGCTCACCCTGTCCCGGCCCCTGCGGCTGGTGGGTAAGCCCGTCACCCGGCTGGAGAACATGTGCGCGACCGGGTCCGAGTCGCTGCGCAACGCCTGCTACGCGGTGGCCAGCGGCGCCTACGACTGCGCCATGGCGATCGGCGTGGAGAAGCTGAAGGATTCCGGTTTCTCCGGCCTGGTCGGCTCGGCCTTGCCCGGCGCGGGCGACGACGGGAAGGGCGACACCACCGCCCCGGCGAACTTCAGCCTGCTCGCCCCGGCTTACGCGGCAAAGTACGGCGTGGATCCGGCCGAGCTGAAGGACGTGCTGACCAGGATCGCCTGGAAGAACCACCAGAACGGGGCGAAGAACCCGCGAGCCCAGTTCCGCAAGGAAGTCTCGAAGGAGACTATTTCTCGATCGCCGCTGGTCGCGGGGATGCTCGGCATCTTCGACTGTTCGGGGGTGTCGGATGGTTCGGCGGCGGCCATCGTCGTACGGGCCGAGGACGCGCACCGCTACACGTCGCGGCCCCTGTACGTGAAGGCGCTGTCCCTGGTGGCCGGCGCGGCCTCCGGGTTGTCCGACCCTGGCTACGACTTCACCACGTTCCCCGAGGTGGCCGCGTCGGCCCAGGACGCCTACCGGCAGGCGGGGATCACCGACCCGCGCGCCGAGCTGGCCCTGGCCGAGGTGCACGACTGCTTCACCCCGACCGAGCTGGTGCTGATGGAGGATCTCGGCTTCGCCGAGCGCGGGCAGGGCTGGAAGGACGTGCTGTCCGGCCGCTTCGATCTGGACGGCGACCTGCCGGTGAACCCGGACGGCGGGCTGAAGGCCTTCGGGCACCCGATCGGCGCGTCGGGGCTGCGGATGATGTTCGAGGCCTGGCTGCAGCTGCGCGGCGAGGCGCCTGCTGAGCGCGCGGTGCGCACCGTCGCCGAGGGGCGCTCGCTGGCGCTCACCCACAACCTGGGCGGCGGCCCGGGCGAGTGCGTGTCGTTCGTGTCCGTGGTCGGCACGGAGCGGGGGCCTCGGGGGGGTTCGGGGGGGTCGTCCCCCCAGGACGGCAGAGCGGGGGGGTCGTCCCCCCGGGCTAGCACGGAACGTGGTGCCTGAGGTGGCCGCGGGACGGTTCCCGGTCGAGGCCGGGCACGTGCTGGCCTTCGCCCGTTCTCTGGGCGCGGATGATCCTTCGGGCGGGCTGCCTTGTTCGGGTGACGCGGCGCCGCCCACCTTTCTTATCGCCGGGGCGCAGTTCGACCCGGAGTACCCGCTGCGGCCGCGGCCGGGGGTGCCGTGGCACGGCTCGGGCGGCGACGCCGGGCTGGTCACGGAGGGGGCCGGCGGGCTGCACGCGGAGCAGCACTTCGTCTACCACCGGCCGGTCCGGGTCGGCGACGTGCTGACCGGCGCCACCCGGCCGGGCCGGGAGTGGGAGAAGCACGGGCGCTCCGGGCGGCTGCGGTTCCGCGAGCAGATCACCGAGTTCCGCGACGAGGCGGGCGAGCTCGTGGTCACCGCCCGCAGCGTGAGCGTGGTCCGGCCGGAGAGAGGAAGTGCGTTGTGACGGGGCTTCTGGCCGGCTCGCTGGCCGTGGGTCAGACGTTGGAGGCGGTCGTGGTGACCGACCTCAAGCGGACCCAGATCGTGCAGTACGCGGGGGCCTCGGGCGACTACAACCCGCTGCACACCGACGAGATCTACGCCACCAAGATCGCCGGGTACCCGTCGGTGTTCGCGCACGGGATGCTGATCATGGGCCTGACCGGGCAGGTGATCGCCGGGCTGGTCGGGGCGGAGAACCTGGTGCGGTTCGGGGTCCGGTTCACCGCGCAGGTGTGGCCGGGCGACACCCTGACGGTCCGGTGCGCCGTGGTGCACGCCGGGGATGGGGACGCCGAGTTCTCGGTGTCCACGGTGAACGGCGACGGCACCGGGGTCGTGTCCGGATACGCTCACGCCCGGCTCGCTGGCTGACGTGGACTTCGCGTTCAGCCCGGAGCAGGAGGAACTGCGGCGCACGGTACGCCAGTTCCTGGACAAGACGTCGCCCGAAACCGAGGTACGCCGGCTGATGGCCACCGAACCCGGTTACGACGCCGACACCTGGCACCGGATGGCCGACGAACTCGGGCTGCTCGGCCTGGCGATCCCGGAGGCGCACGGCGGCGCCGGGGCTGGCTGCACCGAACTCGGCATCGTGGCCCAGGAGATGGGCCGGGCGTTGTTCTGCGGCCCTTTTCTTAGTACCGCGGTGCTTGCGGCGACGGCACTGCTCGAAGCGGCGGATGACGCCGCGCAGCTCCGCTGGCTCCCGGCCATCGCGGCCGGTGAGCTGATCGCTACCGTGGCCATCCCGGGAACGCTGCCCAGCGGCGGGGAACCTGGCTCGGCGATCGCGGCGCGGCGCCTGGCCGGGCCGGACCCGCGGGCGGCCGAGGGCTGGGTCCTGGACGGCACCGCCGGGTTCGTCCTGGACGGCCATGTCGCTGACCTGGTCCTGGTGCCTGCCGTGACCGGCGAGGGGATGTCCCTGTTCGCGGTCCGCGGCCCCGCGCCGGGGCTGGCCAGGACGCTGCTGCCTGCCTTCGACGCGACCCGTAAGTACGCGCGGCTGGACTTCGCGGCCACCCCGGCGATCCTGCTCGGCGCGGACGGCGGCGCCGCACCCGCGCTGGCGCGCGTTTACGATCTCGGCTGCGTGGCGCTGGCCTGCGAGCAGGTCGGCGTGGCGGAGCGCGCCCTGGACATGGCCCGCGACTACGCCCTGCTCCGGACGCAGTTCGGCCGTCCGATCGGGTCATTCCAGGCGATCAAGCACAAGCTGGCGGACGTGCTGCTCGAGCTGGAGGCGGCACGTTCGGCCGCATGGTTTGGGTTGTGGGCCGCAGACGCCCGGCCGGAGTTGCGGGCCGCAGACGCCCGGCCGGATCAGCTTCCCGTCGTGGCGAGTATCGCCCAGGCGACCTGCTCGGCGGCCGCCTACCTGGCCACCGCGGAGAACATCCAGGTCCACGGGGGGATCGGCTACACCTGGGAGCACCCGGCCCACCTGTACTTCCGGCGTGCCGCCACCTCGCGGATGTGGCTGGGCGACCCGGCCGGCCACTACGAGCGGCTGCTGAGCCGGCTCGGGTACCTCGGGTACTGAGCATGACGAACCGGGCCTTCGCCGACTGGGTGTCCATGGTGGGCGCCGCGCAGGCGACCGCGGCTCCCGCGGTGGTCACCGCCGCTTCTACGTGGTCTGGGGAAGAGCTGCTCGGCCACGCCGCCGACGCGGCCCGCTGGCTGACCGGGGCCGGGCTGCCGGAGGGGCTTCCGGTGCCGGCCCTGCCGGAGGGGATTCCCGTGCCGGCCCTGCCGGAGGGGGTTCCCGTGCCGGCCCTGCTGGAGGCGAGCCCCGAGGCGCTTGCCCTGATGCTGGCGGGCGCCGCCACCGGGCGGCCGATCGCGCCGCTCGGTCCCCGGCTGACCGTGCGCGAGCTGGCCGGCTGCATCGAGCGCCTGGGCGCCCCTTGCCTCGTCACCCAGCCGCCGTTCGCGGACATCGCCGCGGCGGTGGCCGCGGATCTGGGCCTCAAGGTGCTGACCTTTGGTGGGCTGCCCGCTCTGGGCGCTGGTACCGGGCCGCTGCCGGTACCCAGGCCGGGCGATACGGCCGTCGTGCTGCACACCTCCGGCACCACGGGTCACCCCAAAGCCGTCCCCTACCGGCACGACCGGCTCGCCCGCCGCTGCCGGCTCAACGCCACGCTGCAGCAGCTCAGGCCAGGCAGCGTTTTCGCCACGGCCTCGCCGTTCCACCACATCGCCGGCCTGGGCAACATCATGGTCGCCCTGGCCGCGGGCGCCACCACCGTCGCGGTGCCGCGCTTCACCGTGGCGGCGTGGCGGGAGCTCGAACCGCTCGGCGTCACCCATGCGCTCGCCGTGCCCACCATGGTGGAGATGCTGCTCCGGCAGGGCGCGCTCCCGCTGCGCACGCTGCGCGTCATGCAGTACGGCGCCTCCCCCATCCATCCGGACACGCTGCGCACGGCCATGGGGCAGCTGCCCGGCGCCGGCTTCCTCACCCTCTACGGGCAGACCGAGGGCAGCCCGATCACCTGGCTGTCACCCGAGGATCACCGGCTCGCCGCGGCCGGGCGAGAGGACCTGCTCGCCTCGGTGGGCCGCGCGGCGCCGGGCGTCGAGGTGCGCGTCGCGGACCCGGACGGCTCCGGCGCCGGCGAGGTGATCGCCCGCGCCGATCACTTGTTCGCGGCCGGCCCTGACGGCTGGCTGCGCACCGGTGACCTGGGCCGGATCGGTGACGACGGCTACCTCTACCTGGTCGGCCGGCGCGGCGACATGATCATCCGGGGCGGCGAGAACGTCTACCCGCAAGAGGTCGAGAACCGCCTGCTCGAGCACCCCCGGATCACCGACGCGGCCGTGATCGGCGTACCCGACCGGCTGCTCGGCGAGACCATCAGGGCCTTCGTGGTTCCGGCCGATCCGGCGGACCCGCCCGGCCGCGAGGAACTGCGGGCCTTCGCGCGCGCCGCGCTGGCGGGCTTCAAGGTGCCGGCCCAGTGGGAGTTCGTGCCGTCGCTGCCCCGCAACGCCACCGGCAAGCTGCTGCGGCGCCAACTACACACGGGATGGCCTCATGACTGAGATGGCGGGGTGGTCACGGTGGGCTATCCCGCCGCCCGGCATGCCCGCCGGTCGTCGGCCCGGTTGCCGGGGTGGTTTCAATCGGCAGTGCGGCCGCCTGTGCCAGCGGTGCCGGCGGCTGGCCTGCGCTTGCTGGCCACCCGCGATCAAGCGCGCCCGCGACCATCTGGTCGAGGCGGGCCGTCGTGGCCTCCTGCGCCGCCAGCCAGTGCTGTACCAGCAAGGCGAGGGCGATCGCGAACGGCAGGTCGCCCGCGGCCCACATCACGCCGGCGCCGATCTGCTGGTCGGCCAGCGCCGTAATGCCGCCCGGCCGGTGCGCCAGTTCGGCATAGGGGGCGTAGAGCGGGTGCTGGGCGAACGCGAGGAAGATCGCCAGCCCCACGTTGGTCAGCATGGCGGACGCCACGTAGCCGATGCGGCGCGAGTACGTGGCCGGGGACGTGGCGCGGGAGGAGCCGGTCACCTGGTTCCAGAAAAGGATCCCGAACAGCAGGAAGGCACCGTCCGCGAGGAGATGCGCGTAGCCGTTGCGCAGGGTCAGGT
Organism: Streptosporangiaceae bacterium; assembly: GCA_052144275.1. GTDB lineage: Bacteria > Actinomycetota > Actinomycetes > Streptosporangiales > Streptosporangiaceae > Palsa-504. The sequence continues at coordinate 5,415 of JBKQQQ010000838.1, read as the reverse complement.
CGTTCGGGCCGGGCAGGTGCCAGAACACGAGGTTGACGCTGAACGCGAGCCACGCGCCGGGAGGCCGGGCGAGCGCGTGGAACAGCCCGCGAATCGGTGCGCAGGACGGCGACCGGGTCAGCGTCCGGGTGACTGGCTGCCCCACCCGGGGCGGCCACGCCCGCCAGAGCACGATCCACGGCCGACCGAGCGCGATCAGCGGCGCGGCGGCCGTCAGCAGCAGCAGGCGCTGGATCATCTGCGCCCAGAACAGCTTGTCCGTAAGCGCGTTCACCGGTGGGGAGAGCGCGATCAGGATGATCAGCAGCCCGGCGTAGAACGCGAGCGAGCGCTGACGGGCGCGCTGAGCGCGGGGACGGCGGGGACGCGCGGCGGCGTGCCGCTCGCCCAGCAGGTACCACGCGAACGCCGCCACGACTAGCACCAAAGGCAGGTCGCCTGCCATGCCCTCATCGCCTCCGTGGATGTATCCGCCCGGCGAACCCGGGCCCGTCGGCCGTCAGCTGAGCGCCAAAGTGAGCACCGTCGTCACCACGGCCAGGACCGCGGTGTACCACAACCAGTAACCCACGCACTCGATCGTGTACTCGCGCCCGGCCAGCCGGCCCCGGTACTGGCGGCCCAGCACCAGCGCACCGATGATCAGGGCGATGATCAGGTGCCAGGCGTGGAAGAACACGAACAGCTCCATCGAGCTGCCGTAGGCGTTTACCGGGGCGGGGTAGTTCAGGGTCGCGAATATCACGAGGCTGCCCGCCAGCCCGGCCAGCGTGATGAGCCAGCCGAGCGTCAACCCGAGCCGGACCCGCGGGCTGTCGGCGGGTTGTTTCCCGATGTGCCCCCAGGTCCAGGCCGCGGCGCCGAGCACGGCCGCCACCGTGATGAGCACGGTGCCCACGGTCGACGGCACGGGCTCAGCGGACGGCCTGAACTGCCCCGCCGTGTTGAGCGCGTGCAGGTAGATGTAGGCCGAGTAGAGGGCCAGGCCGAACATCGTCCAGGACAGGACGAGCAGCAGGGTACCGTAGCGGGCCCGGTCGGCCCGGGACCCCTCGTCCGGGTGCGGGCTCGCGACCACCGCGGTGTCGACCGACGCGCCGGCGATGGCCGGCTGGCCCATCAGCCGCGGCCCGCCCATCCCGTAGTCGTACGGGCCCGCGAGGACCACGACAGGACGGTCGAAGTTGACCAGCGGCACCGGGCTGGGCAGCATCCACTCCAGCGTCCGGCCGCCCCACACGTTCGCCTCGGCGGGCACGCCGGCTCTCCACGAGACGAGGATGTTGTAGCCGAGGACGGCCACCGAGGCGATGATCGGGATCGCGAACAGGCTGGAGATCAGGTTCGCCGTCCCGAATTGCGGGTCGACATACGCCTGCCAGCGCGGCTCCCCCTGCAGCCCGGCGTAGAACAGCGGGATGAACACGCCCAGGAAGCCGATCTCGAACAGCCAGAAGTGCAGCACGCCCAGCCGGCGGTCAAGCTGCCGCCCGGTCATCTTGGGGAACCAGTAGTACAGCGCCGCCAGGAACCCGAACACGACGCCGCCCACCAGCGTGAAATGGAAGTGGGCGACAGTGAACATGTCGCCGTGGAACACCGAGTCGGTGGGCACGTCGGCCAGGTAGAGCCCGGTCACGCCGCCGATCATGAAGTTCACGCCGAAGGCGATGGCGAACAGCATGGGCGGTTCGAACCGGATCCGCCCCCGCCAGAGCGTGCCGACTAGGGCGAAAAATATCAGCCCGGTGGGAATCGAGATCAGCTCGGTGTCGAGCATGATCGGGGTGTCCAGCGGGAGGTTCGCGCCCGACCAGTAAAGATGGTGCATCCAGACCGTGACGCTCAGCACGAAGATGCCGATCATGCCGCCGACCACCAGCCGGTACCCCCACAGCGGCTTGCGCGCGAAGACCGTGATCACCTCGCATATCGCCCCCACCGCGGGCAGCAGGATCACGTACACCTCGGGATGTCCCATGAACCAGAAGAGCTGCTCGTAGACGAAGTTGTTTCCGCCCAGGGACGCCTCGTAGAACGCGGTGCCGAAGCAGCGGTCGAGCAGCGTGAACAGCACCGCCGCCGTGAAGGCCGGGAAGACGAGCAGCCCCAGCAGCGTGGACAGCACGGTGCTCCACACGAAGACGGGGAGCCTGGTCAGGCTCAGCCCGGGCGCGCGCATGGTCAGCACGGTCACGAAGATGTTGACCGCGCCGAACGCGATCGACAGGGCGAAGAGCACGATCGTCACGCAGTACGCGTCCATGCCCAGGGCCGCCTGGTCGGCCAGCGGCGCGTAGCCGGTCCAGCCGGTCGAGAACCCGCCCAGGGCCAGGGTGGACAGCAGCACCGGGATGGCGGCGAACAGCGTCCAGTAGCTGAGCGCGTTCAGCCGCGGGAAGGCCATGTCGTTGGCGCCGATCATGATGGGCACGAAGTAGTTGCCGAACGCGGCCGAGATCATGATGATCGTGGTCACGATCATCACCAGGCCGTGCATGCCCACGATCGTGTTGTAGGCGGCCGGGGTGAAGACCTTGGCTCCCGACCTGGCCTGCTCAAGCCGGATCATCCACGAGGCCGCCCCGCCCACCAGGAACAGGACAAACACGGTGACCAGGTACTGGATCCCGACCACCTTGTGGTCGGTGCAGAACTTGAAGTAGCGCCATACGCCCTGGCCCTGCCCGGCCAGCGCCAGCTCCTCCTCGTGGGTCGGGTCCGGCCGCCCCAGGGCCCACTTCAGCGGGTAGTTCGCGGCCCCCATGCCGACCAGGAAGAACAGGAACCAGGCGATGTAGGCGGCGACGATGGTGTCATCCGGCCGGTACGTGGCCGGCACGACGGCGTGCACCACGAACCCGACCACGATCGCGGCCACCAGGCCGAGCACCAGGCCCGAGACGACGCTCGGCACCAGGGCTTGCCACCTGGACCGGCCCGCTCCGGCGCCCTCGTGGACGCCGGTGACCGCGCTCACTGGGCACCGCCCTGCGTGCTCGCCGCGCCGGGATTACCGCCGTTGGCTGTCACCCAGGCGGTGAAGTTCGCCGAGGTGACCACCTCGACCTGCGTCCACATGTAGGTGTGGTACAGGCCGCACAGTTCCACGCACCGGGCGGTCATCTGGCCGAGCTGGGTGGGCGTCACGATCGGCGCTGTCACCCAGAACCCGGGGTTCGCGTCCATGGCCACTCCAAGCTCGTTGATCGCGAAGCCGTGCAGGACGTCATCGGAGGTGATCCGGAACTCGACCGGCCGGCCCAGCGGCAGCTCGAGCACGTGGCTCTGCACGCCGAGCGACGGGTAGTAGTAGGTCCAGGTCCACTGCTGGCCCGTGACGTCCACCACCAGGGGGTTGGACGGCGGGTCGGTGGTCTGCTGGTAAAAGCCGAACATCCCCCAGCCCACCAGGAAGATCGCGAGCGCGCCGGTGATGGCCAGCCACATGATCTGCTGCCAGGGCGCTGGCTGCAGCGGCGCGCCGTCCTCCAGATCCTCCACCCGGCCGGCGGCCGGCGCCTTCTGCCGGAAGACGGCCAGGCTGTAGAATACGAACACCCATACGAACAGCGCCACCGGTATCGCCAGCACGGTGAACACCAGCTCGGTCAGGCTCGCGAAGCCGGCGACCGAGCTCGCCGACTTGGGGGTGACGAGCGGAACTATCAGCACCGCCAGCGCGATGCACACGACCGACAGCACCGCCCAGATCGTGAGCACGCGCCGGATGTGCCCCCGGCCACCCTGGCCGCCTACGGGTTCTCCGGCGCCGGGCGGCGGAGGAATGACTGCGCCGGGAGCCGCCTGTTCCGCGGCGGGCGCCGACGCCTCTGGTGCGCCGGGCGGCGGCTCTTCGGAGCCTGGCGCCGGCGGGAGGCCAGAGGTCATGGAGCTACCTCCCTGACTGCGAAGCCGTTCTTTCCTTGCCGACGTCAGGTGACGTTCAGCGTTCCCGACATGTAGCCGACGGTCGACATCGGCCCCCCGAAGCCTTCCTGATTACCGGCGAGCCCTGTGCCGCAGGGCACGTAGCAGTGCCAGATGTATAGCCCCGGCGCGCCGGTCCTGAAGCGGAACATGATCACGTTCGGCTTCGGGTACTGCTCGCCGGCGATGGTCACGGTGTTCGGCGCGCTGCTCGGCACCCCGGGCAGCGGGACGCTGACGAACAGCGGGAACTGGTCGGGGTTGGGCGGCGACTGGATGGTGAAGGTGTGCGCGGGCGCGTTCGGGCTGATCTGGCTGACCGGGCGGCCGTTCACGTACATGACGTTGCCGACAGTGCCCGTGACGCGCGCGAAGAACGGGTTGTGCAGCGGCGTGGCCGTGTCGTACTGGTCGATCGTCACGGTCACGGTGCTGTACGCGGGGATCCTGATGGTCGTGGTCGGGCAGAACGTCACCCAGTTGGGGTTGGCGCCCCCGCCCGGGGCACCCGAGCCGTTGCCGTGACAGGGGTGGCTGTCCGGCCAGGCGGACAACGTGATGCTGGCGCCCTGGGTCGAGGCGGCCGCGGGGGGTTCGAAGCCCAGGCCGTCAATCGCGCGCACCCCGAACACGAGCCCTACGAACAGGCCGCCGAGCACGACCAGCGCCGCGATCACGCCAATGAGGTGACGATTCCCGCTTGTCGTCATCTGCGCCTCCAAGCTTCACCCAGAGGTTGACGACGCATACGCTACGCCCGCACGGTCGAGCATGGAAGACGTCTCTTGTGCCGAACGCGTAACGGCCGCACCGCGCGGGCACGCGTCAAGTCCGCCGAGGAAGGGCAGCCAGACCCGCCTGACGTGGGTATCGGAACCGAGTCGCGGAGGCCGTCCTGGCTGGCTGCCAGGACCCGGTGGCAGGGGTCTGTGGTAAAGATGGCTGCATGCTTGATCACCTGTCCATTCAGTGCGCTGATGTGCATGCCAGCGCCGCGTTCTACGACGCCGTGCTCGGCGCGCTCGGCGGAACCCGCGTGATGGACTTCGGCGAGGTCATCGGCTTCGGCGCCGCGGGCAAGCCGGCATTCTGGATCGGCCCGCAGACCGCCGGCGAGGGATTCCGCGAGTCCCATATCGCATTCGCGGCATCCGACCGGGCCGCGGTGCGGGCGTTCTTCGAGGCGGCGACCGGCACCGGAGCCGAGGTCCTGCATGAACCCCGCCTGTGGCCTGAGTACCATGCCAGCTATTACGGCGTGTTCGTGCGTGACCCCGATGGTAACAACGTCGAGGCCGTGTGCCACGCGCCTGAGTAGCGCACACCCCGTCTGCTGCCTGTGGGCCGCCGTGCTCCTTATCGCGTGCGGCTGGCTGCACGTCTCGCACGCCGGGGCGCCTGGCTTCACCCCGGTGAGCGCGCGCCTGGCGCCCGGACGAGGGCGGAGCCGAGCTGCGCTAGGCGCAGGTCACCGATGGGCGTGCC
>JBKQQQ010000837.1:0-5272 GCA_052144275.1 Streptosporangiaceae bacterium | reverse complement strand
CATCCCCGTCGGGAGCATCGGCCCGCAGCGGGCCCGTTGCCTGGACCGGATGCGCCGGTCGAGCGCCTTCACCGCCCTCGGTGAGGGTGAAGCAAAGATCGACATCCGGGGAGGCGAGCCAGGTGCGTGACGGCTGGGACGATGAGCGGCTCCTGACAGCCCTCGGTGAGGCGATAAAGGCAAGCCAAGCCGTCCCCTCCTGGTTCGTCGAGACGGGCAAGAACGCCTTTGCCTGGCACAACATCGACGCCGAGCTGGCGCAGCTCACCTACGACTCCAACGAGGACAAGCGCGAAGCCGCGGTGATGCGGTCGGAGACGGCCTCGATCCGGGCCCTCACCTTCACCTCGGCCCATCTGAGCCTGGAGCTCGAGGTCACCGAGAACTCGCTGCTCGGCCAGATCATCCCGCCGCGGTCCGGCGCGCTCGAGATCCACACCGGGGCGGGCGAGATCAGCACGACCGAGGTGGACGAGATCGGCTGCTTCGCGGTGGATCCCATCCCGGACAGCCCGTTCCGATTGCGCTGCCACACGGCGGACGGCACCGATGTGCTGACCGGGTGGATCACGATCTGAGCGGGCCGGCTCAGCCTTGAGTCGCGGGACTTCAGGCCGCTCCCAGCGTCACCAGGGAGGCCGCGGTGGCCTGCTGGACCGGATCGTCGCCCAGCCCGTGCCGGACTTCATAGATCGACTCAGCCAGGGTCTGCCCCGATCGCAGGTAGCGGTGCAGATCCACCATTATCGGCACCACGGCCTGGTCGTTGAGCGGGACGATGGCCGCGATGATCCCGGCCGTCCCGAGCGGCAGCAGACTGCTGACCAGGCCGAGCAGCTCGTTGGCACCGGCCGGCGCCAGCACGCCGGAGTCGCAGCTGGACAGCACCAGCCGGTACGGCGCCCGGTGCAGGCGCTCGAAATCGTAGACGGTCAGCGGACCGTCGTGCATTCGCAGCGAGGAGAACAGCGGGCTGTCGGCCCGGAAGATCCCGTGTGCGGCAATATGCCCCAGCCAGGCCCCATCCAGCGCATACAGCACCTTTTCGGCCGTGGCCTCGCTACCGGCGAGCACCGTGACATCGTCGTAGAACGGCGCTATCTCGGGCACCTCGGCGCCTTCCGAGGCCATCCCAGGCCCGCGGGCGAGGGTGACGTGACGCTGCTGCGGCGCCGGGGCAGCGTCCGCGCGCATCCAGGCGCCCGCCGACGGGGCGACACTGACCACCCGGTCGGCCAGCGCGGGAAGAAGGGTCCACGGGACGGGGTGGAGCGTCCCGGTCGGGACGATGACGATGGGCCCGTCGCCCAGATGGCGGACGGCCGGGCCGAGAAGAGCCTGCTGGAGTCGGGGTCCCACGGCGGCCAGGATGGACTGGGCGCTGCCTGGGTCGTCGCCCGGACGGCTCTGGGTCAGGCGGCGCAGGGCAAAGCGGGCGAAGTCCGCGGCCCGGACGGCGTCGCTGACGCGGCCCGCCGCAAACTGCCTGACCCGGCCGGCTCCGCAGGTCAGGACGTACAGTCCGCCGTCGATGTCGACGATCTCGATCAGCTGGGCGGAACCGAGGCGGTCAAGCAGATCCGCTGGGCTGAACGGGGCCTGGCCCGAATGCGGGGCGCCAGGGGACCGCAGCGAGCTGGCGCGCACCGCCTTCTCCAGCCGCTGCTGTTCTCGCTGCAAAGACGTGCTCTGCTTCCCCTGGCTCCGCGCCTCCTCCAGGTTCCTGGTCACGGTGCGCAGCGCGGCCAGGCTGGCGTTGAGTTCCGCGTCAGCCAGGGGCCGGACCGCGGGGACGGCCAGGGCGGTGGCCCGCCAGCGCTCGCTCCAGGTCAGCAGGAGTCGCGGACGGCCTGCCTGTGCGGCGTGGCGCTGCGCGAGGGCGGCCAGTTCGGCGCCATGTACGGTGGCCTGCGCCCGGAGTTCGGAGGCGCCGAGGGTGAACCGGTGCTCGTCCAGCACGTCAAGACCCCGGCGGCAGGCGGCCAGCATCCGGCCCGGCCGGTCCGCGGCCTCGGCTCGCAAAGCCTCGCCGAGCCAGCCGCTGACCCGTGACAGGGCCGAGCCGCGCCGCCTGGTCCGGGCCGCGGCTCCCAGATGCCGTTCGGCGTCGTCGTGGCGGCCGAGTTTCAGCGCAACTCGCCCGGCCAGCAGATGCGCCTGCGCGGCGTCGCCGGCGCCGAGCGCATCCAGCTGGGCGGCCGCCCCGATCGCCTGGCGGAGCAACGCGGGCGACGCCGGGCCGGCTTCGTAGCGCGCCTGGACGAGCACGCGCGCCGCATGAGCTTGCCACCAGGTACTGTGCTGCGACCGGGACAGGCGATACGCGGCCTGCGCCCAGTCCTGCGCTACCTGCGGCTGGGCCGCAGCGAGTGCGCAGTTGGCCGCCATCAGCAGCAGTTCCGCCTTCTTGGTGGGCCGACCGCGGATCTGCTCCATCTCACTCACCGCGGCTTCCGCTTCGGCGAGCGCATCTTGGGCCAGCCCCGCCGCCAGCAGCACGGCGCATCGATCGATGTGCAGCGCAGTGGTCGGCACCTTCAGCTTTTCGTAGCGGGGGGTCGCCGCATCGAGGAAGGCCAGCGCGGCCGGGAGGTCTCCCGATGCGAAGGCGACCAGTGCGCGATTGCTTACCGGATAGATCGCCTCCAGCTCCTGCCCGAGTTCGGAATACAGGCGTGCGGCGGATACGAAATCGGCATCTGCCCGGCTGGTCAACCCCAAGCTCACATAAGTTATCGCGCGGCTGTTCAGCGCGCGAGCCGTCCAAAGCAGGTCACCTGCGCGCCGCAGCACCACGATCGCGTGCCGAAAGTCTTCCAGAGCCGCCGGATACCGGCCCAGGGTCCAGAGCGCGACTCCACGCCGGGCCAGCACCCGCGCTGCTAGCACACCGGTTGATCGCTGCACTGCTCGGTCGAACGCGGCCAGGCCGGCCGCCGTCCGGCCCGTGTAGACAAGCCCTATCCCCAGGCTGGACAGCACATCGGCTTCGCGTTCGGCTGAGCCGGTGCGGCGAGCCAGGCGCAGCGCCGCGCGCAACTCCCGGACCCCGGCCTCGGTATCGCCGAACTCACGCAGGACAATCGCCGCGGCCTGATGAGCCACCGAGGCATCATACGGGCCTGGCCGTCCGGCCAGCACCGCCCGTGCCCTGGCCAGTGCCTCCCTGGGACGGGACAAGGTCAGCAGAAGCAAGTCATCCACATCGCGCGGACCCGACACAGCCGCGCGAGCCTCCCCAGCCATGATCCGATTTTAGGTTCCCTTATTCGCGCGGTCCATGTATTAAATCGCCGGAGCGGCCGCTCCGTACAGTATCCGAGTCCGCGGGCTTTTCGCAGAACCCGCGGACTCGCGACCAGTGCTCGCGGTTAGATCGGGCAACGATCAAATATCCGGGAGGATGCAATGGCCTGGCATGACAATTTGCAACACCCGCAGGCTCGCGACGAGGCAGGCTTCATCGTCCGCGAGTTCGCCGAGCACAATATCGATATCGGCGGCGTGGCCACCGAGGGAGGCGGCATCGCCTTCATGTACGCCGAGGGTCATATCCTGGCCCGCGAGCAGTACCTCGGAGGGGTAGAAGGGATCCGGGGGGTCCAGCGTGTTCAGACCGCGAGCAGGCCAAGAGGAGTACTGGACGTACTCGAGGATCACGGTGTCGTGAACGTCGAGGTCAGGCGAGTTGTCAGGGACATCGTGCTCCTCCGCCTGAACCCTAATCGGCCGGAAGAAACGCGCCAGGAAGACGCTTCTGAAAGTAACGACGCGCCACCTGAAGGTAATGGCGGAAATTCTGAAGGTAACGACAGGCCCCCCGGAGATAACGGCGGAACCCCAGGGGGTAACGGCGGGCCCGCTGAAGGTGAGCGACCCGACGTGCTCTTCCTTCTCGAGCGCATCGAAGAGGAATTCGGTCCGGGAATCGCGACGCCTGATCACGTGGTGACCGTCGCGGGGGAGCCAACTCCCTGCCCGGCCACTGAGCCTCAGGAAGTGTACGATCCGGTGCCCTACCCGCCGATCTGCCCGGGAGGCGGCGACCGGGTGCGGATCTACGTAGCCGACACCGGAGTGCTGCCCGGCACCGTGGCTCGCACTCCGTGGCTGACCGGCGTGTCGGGCGATGACGACCCGCGGACCGCGGGAGACGGCACGATCCTGCCCTACGATGGGCACGGCACGTTCGTCGCGGGTGTCATCCGGAGCCAGGCACCGGACGCGGACATTATCGTCAGGAACGTCTTCAACATCGCCGGCAGCCAGCTGGAATCTGTTTTCGTACCGGATCTCTACGCTGGGTTCGGATACGGCGCGGATATCTTCCACTTGACGGTCGCGGCGCCGACTAGGCGCAATTTCCCGCTGCTGGCCTTCGAAGCCTGGCTGGAGGATCTGAGCCAGCACAAGGGTGTCGTGTGCGTCGTGGCGGCCGGAAACAGCGGCAGCAAGGTGCCGCCGTGCTGGCCGGCTGCGTTCCGGGAAGTGATCTCGGTCGGGGCGCTCGGGACCGACTGGCGCAGCCGTGCGTACTTCAGCAATTTCGGCGGCTGGGTCGACGTGTATGCTCCCGGCGAGAATCTCGTCAACGCCTTTGCCACTGGCCCGTACACCTGCCAGGTCGCACCCTTCGCGGGGGAGGTAAGAAACTTCTCCGGCATGGCGCAGTGGAGCGGAACGTCTTTCTCGACCCCGATCGTGACCGGACTTATCGCGGCCCGGATGGCTCGCTGCGGTGAGAGCGGTAAGGAAGCGGCCGCGGCCCTGCTGGCCAAGGCACGAGCCCAGGCGATTCCGGGCCTGGGTCCCGTCCTGCTCCCCTGCTGCGACGATGATGACGACCAGCGTCACGGTGGACGGTGTGACCACGGCTGTCACGGCGGTGATCACGGCTGCCACGGCGAAGGTCATGGCGGTCACGGCGGTGGTCATGGCTGCGGCTGCGGTGGCCACGGCGGTGGTCACGGCCGCCACGGACGGATTTAGTTTCTGTTATTTCGCGGGTCGGTGTATTAGATCGGGATGCAGGACCCTCCGTAGTAGCATCCGAGTCCGCGGGCTTCCGGGGGGAACCCGCGGACTCGCTATTGGCTGGCCGGTTACCAGGATGCGGTGGAGGCGCCGGTACGCTGCGGGCTCGTGTCCGCGATCCGCTGCGCGCGCGCCATCAGGATGAGCCGCTGGATCGTGAACGTCACGCCGAAGTACAGCAGCAGGGACGCCGAACCCAGGCCGGCCTCCGCGCCTTTGCCCTCGACGAGATAGTCGT
>JBKQQQ010000836.1:0-4396 GCA_052144275.1 Streptosporangiaceae bacterium | reverse complement strand
TCGGCACCGCGCCCGCGGGCCTACCTCACTCCGGGGGACGCCGGTGAGGGCGGGAAGCAGCCCCGACAACGACGGGACGCGTCGGCACTGCCAGACGGCGCGGGTCCGGCAAGCAAGGCCAGAAGGCGTACGCGAGGAACCAGCGTGCAAAGCCCCGTAAGCGTTGTACCGGCTCGAACCTGGTGGATCTGGGCCGGGATGCAGTGCGCGGCCGCTCGAAGTGCGGGCGGCCGATTCCGAAGACCGCCAAGTCTGCGGGCAAGGAGGCCGCGCCGAATGTCTGCGGCGTAGGCGCGGCGAGGCTGCCGGGGCAGAGTTGGGCGCCCATCCTGGCCGATCGGCACGCAGGGAACGTGGGAACCACTCGTGGCCGCCCTCACCGCCGGACAGCCGGTCCGTCGGAAGGGCAGGTCCGTCGTCGGCTGATGGCCACCGAGTGGGGCGGAGGCCTCGTAGTAGTTGGAGGGCGGGAAAGCCGTCCACAGGGCGAAGGGGGCCAGCAAGTCAGCAGTGGACGTACTGGAAGACCGGGAGGACGTTGGTGAATACCGACGAACTGGAGCAGGCGCTGTTCATGGCGGAGCACCGGGTACTGGAGATCCAGGCCAAGCTGCACCGTTGGTCGGCGGAGGATTCTTCGCGCCGATTCGACGACCTGTATAACCTCGTGTGCGATCCGGCCTTCCTGCTGGTGGGCTGGATTCGCGTGCGGCGGAACAAGGGTGCGCGCACGGCCGGGGTGGTGGACGGCGAGACTGCCCGGTACATCGAGGTCGTGCGCGGGGTGGAAGGGTTTCTCGGTGAACTGCGGGAGGATCTGAAGGCCCGCACCTTCCAGCCCCTGCCGGTGCGACAGCGGGCGATTCCCAAAGCGGGCGGCAAGGTCCGCTACCTGGGGATCGCGACGGTCACGGCATAGTGCCGCATTGTCCAATGGTCCCTTGGGTTCCGTCATTGTCACCCATCCGTTCCACCCGCTGAACGGGCACCGGCTGGAGATCTTGTATGCCAGGCGCCGCGGGGCGGACACGGTATTCGTCTGCGCGGGCGGGGTCAGCGGGCAGATCACGCTGCCGCAGGCATGGACCGACCGGGGTGAGCCGCCCGGGACTTGCCGGCTGTCGGCCGAGGGGCTCGCCGCGCTGGGCGCTGCGACACGCGCACTGCAGGGTCGTTGATCGTCGTGCCTGGCAGCGGCATACTCTTTTGTGATGAAAGAACAAAAGAACAAGGACGAGACCAGCCTGGCCGACATGCCGACACGGCGGCTGCTGTCGCGGCGGCGCGCCCTGGCCGCGCGGCTCGGGGGCGCCGAGCAGGTGCTGTCCGGCTCGCTGACCGAGCAGACGCGGCGGTGCGGCAAGGCCGGCTGCCGGTGCGCCGGCGGCGAGCCGCACGGCCCGTATGCCTTCTTCGCGCCGAAGACCGCGGCCCGGGGCCGGCTGCGGTACGTCCCGGCGTCCCTGGCCGGGGTGGTGCGCCGGTACCTGCGCAACGGCGAGGAGATCGAGCAGCTGCTCGCGGAGATCTCGGCGATCAATGCCGAGCTGCTGGCCCGGCGAGAACTGTCCTAGCCGGTGAGCGCCGCCGTCCTGTCCGGGCCCGCGCGGGCCGAGGCGGTGGCGGCGCTGGCCAACATGACCATCTGCATGCTGGGAGGCGCGGGTGAACGGCGAGCACAAGATCACGAGTTCTCACCGGGACAGGACGGCGCTGATCTACCTGCGGCAATCCTCGATGGCCCAGGTCCGCGAGCACACCGAGTCGACCAGGAGCCAGTACGGCCTGGCGGAGACGGCGGCCGGGCTGGGCTGGGCCCGCAGCGACATCGAGGTGATCGACACCGACCTGGGGATCTCCGGCAAATGGGGAGTAGCCCGGGAGGGGTTCACCGAGCTGGTGGCCAGGATGTGCCGCGGCGGTGTGGGGGCGATCTTCGGGATCGAGATCACCCGGCTGGCCCGGTCGAATGCCGACGTGGCGCGGCTGGCGGAGTTCGCCCGGATCACCGGCACGCTGCTGATCGACCCGGACGGCGTCTACGATCCCGCCGACGTGAACGACCGCGTGCTGCTGGGGTTCAAGGGCACCATGGGAGAAATGGAGCTCCACGTGATGGCCCAGCGGCTGCAGGCGAACAAGCGCGCCGCGGCCGAGCGCGGCGAGCTGCGCACCCCGCTGCCGGTCGGCTATGTCCACGACGACGCCGGCGATATCGTGATCGACCCCGATGCCGAGGTCCAGGCCGCGATCCGGGACGTGTTCGCCGCGTTCACCGCGTGCGGGTCGGCCTACGGGGTGGTCGCCGCGTTCGCCGGCCGCCGGTTCCCGCTGCGCGCTTACGGCGGGGCGTGGGCCGGGCAGCTGCGCTGGGGCAAGCTCACCCACGCCCGCGTGATCGGGATCTTGAAGAATCCCGGCTACGCGGGGGCCTACGTGCACGGCCGGTACTCCTCGCGGCGCACCGTCGAGCCGGACGGCACGGTCCGCACCGCGCTGGTGGAACGGCCCCGCGCCGAGTGGCCGGTGCTGATCAAAGACCACCACGAGGGATACATCACCTGGGCGGATTACCTGGCCAGCGAGGCGAAGCTGGCGGCCAACCGCACCAACGCCGGCGCCCGCCCGCCCCGCGAGGGCTGCGCCCTGTGCCAGGGCATCATCACCTGCGGGTCGTGCGGCAAGCCGATGCGCACCAACTACCACACCGACCAGCGGCCCGCCTATGAGTGCTCCTCCCGCGCCGACCGGCTGACCACGCCCACCTGCCGGTCGGTGGCCGCCGCCACCGTCGATGACGCGGTCGCCGGGGTGCTGCTGGACGCGCTGACCCCCGAGCAGGTCGCGCTGGCGCTCGCCGCTGCCGATGAGGTGGCCGGCCGGCACCAGCGGGTCAGCCGCGCGGCTGAGCTTGCGGTCGAACGCGCGCGTTACGACGCCGACCGGGCCGAGCGCGCCTTTTGCGCCTGCGAGCCGGAGAACCGGCTGGTCGCCCGCAGCCTGGAGGCCCGCTGGGAGGCCAGGCTCGCCTTCCTCGCCGAGGCCGAGCAGGCACTGCAGGCCGCCAGCGAATCGCTGCCGCCGCTGCCTGGCCGGGCCGAGCTGGAGAAACTCGCCGCCGACCTGCCCGCACTCTGGCACGCCCCGGCCACCAGCAGCAAGGACCGCAAGCGGCTGCTGCGCACCCTGATCGCCGACGTCACCGTGCTGCCCGAACCCGACCAGGCCAAGGTCAGGATCGGGATCCGCTGGCACACCGGCGCCACCGACGAACTGCGCGTGGCCCGCGCCGTCCATCCCGGCACCGCCAAGCGCAGCCCGTCCCCAGCGGTGGAGATGATCCGCCGGCTCGGCCCCGTCACGCCCGCCGCCGAACTGGCCGGGCAGCTGAACGCCGCCGGGCTGACCACCGGGCACGGCCGCCCGTTCGACGTCAAGGCCGTGCAGTGGATCCGCCACGCCCACCGCATCCCCGCCCCGGCTGCCTACGCCGACGGCGAGATCTCCGTGGCTGAGGCCGCCAGACGGCTCGGCTGCAGCACCAGCGTCATCTACCACTGGATCCATACCGGTCAGCTGACCGCCCGCCGCAGCTCAGGAAGCCAGCTCTGCATCCCGTGGGACGACCGCATCCAGGCCGGCTGCCACCAGCGGATCGCCGAATCCTCTCACCTGGGCCGCGCCGCCCGCCCGCGCACGCTGCCCGCCCCGCCATCTCCCGCCGCCGACGGGGAGGTCAGCGTCACCGAAGCCGCCTACCAGCTCGGCTGCAGCATTCATGTCATCTACTACTGGACCGGCGCCGGCAAGCTCGCCGCCCGCCGCGGCCCGGGCGGCCGGCTGCACATTCCCTGGAACGACCAGGTTCAGGCAGAATGCCGCGCCCGGATCGAGCAATCCGGGCACCTCAACCCGGCCGCCCGCAAGACCAAGCCCCGTCGGCGGCACTGAGCAGCCCGGGCAATGTCGGTCCCAGCTGGCATTATGACCACATCAGCACAACGTCCGTGACCAGCGCCGATTGCGAAACGCCAAATCCAGCCCAGACACGACTGCAGGAGGGGCAGTATGAAGTCACCGTCCCGACCGTTACCGACCGGGTGGTCCAGGCTGCCCTCAAGCTCGTGCTCGAACCTATCTTTGAGGCGGACTTCCAGCCGTGCTCATACGGGTTCCGCCCGAACCGCCGCGCGCACGACGCGATAGCCGAGATCCACTACCTCGCCTCACGTCCGAGGAACTACGAGTGGGTCCTGGAGGCCGGCATCAGGGCATGCTTCGACGAAATCGGGCATGTCCCCCTGATGGACCGGGTCCGGGCAAGGATCACGGACAAGCGGGTGCTCGCGCTGGTCAAGGCGTTCCTCAAGGCCGGGATCATGACGGCCGACGGTGA
>JBKQQQ010000835.1:0-3365 GCA_052144275.1 Streptosporangiaceae bacterium | reverse complement strand
ATCACGGCGAACCCGAAGTGGCAGACCCTCCCGGTCATCCAGTACCTGTTCCAGGACCAGTTCACCACGAACTTCAACGTGGCCTTCGCGTCCTACCTCATGGCCTTGCTCCCGACCCTCGTCGTCTTCCTCATCGCCCAGCGCTGGGTCGTCAGCGGCATCATGCGTGGCTCGATCAAGTAGACACAACGGCCGATGTTACCGGGGTCCCACTCACGGACCCGGTGACCACCCGGCGAGACAGATCCCGACCACCCCATTCGCGCGTACCGACCGTGGAGATCCATCCCATGTGCTCTGCCAGCACCACGCGCCCGGTTAGCGACGCTACCTGGGCCCGCCGCACCGACGCCGAATGGTGGCGGCAGGCTGTGGTGTACCGGATCTACCCGCGCAGCTTCGCCGACGCCGACGGGAACGGCCTGGGCGATCTCCAGGGCGTCCTCTCGCGGATCCCGTACCTGGCCGCGCTGGGCATCGACGCGGTCTGGCTGAGCCCGTTCTACCCCTCGGCCCTAGCCGACGGCGGGTACGACGTGGACGACTACCGCGACGTGGACCCGCGGCTCGGTACGCTCGACGACTTCGACGAGATGACCGCTCGGCTGCACGCCAGACGGATCAAGGTCATTGTCGACATCGTCCCGAACCACACCTCCAACCGGCACGCCTGGTTCCGTGAGGCCCTGGCTTCCCCGAAGGGATCGCCGGCCAGGGACCGGTACATCTTCCGCGACGGGCTCGGCCCGGACGGATCCCAGCCGCCCTCGGACTGGGTCTCCGCTTTCGGCGGCCCGGTCTGGACCCGCGTGCCTGACGGGCAGTGGTACCTGCACCTGTTCACCGCCGAGCAGCCGGACCTGAACTGGGACAACCGTGAGGTCCGCGACGACTTCCTCAAGACCCTCCGGTTCTGGTCCGACCGCGGGGTCGACGGGTTCCGCGTCGATGTGGCGCACGGCCTGGCCAAGAACCTGGCCGAGCCGCTCGCATCGCTACCCGTCGGGGGGGACATCACCGACGGGTCACTGCTGCCCGGCACGCACCCGCTGTGGGACCGGGACGAGGTGCACGACATCTACGCCGAATGGCGGCAGGTCTTCAACGAATACGACCCGCCGCGAGCCGGGGTGGCCGAGGCCTGGGTGCACCCTTCCCGGCGGCCGAAGTACGCCAGCCCCGACGGGCTGGGACAAGCTTTCAACTTCGACTTGCTCGAAGCGAACTGGAACGCCGGAGAGTTCCTGCGGATCATCACCGACAACCTCTCCGACGCGCAGCGGCAGGGATCGTCCATGACGTGGGTGCTTTCCAACCACGACGTGATACGGCACGCGACCCGTTACGGGCTGCCGCCCGAGGAACACCGCGGCCAGCAAAACGCCAGGAACTGGCTGCTGAGCGGCGGTACCTCCCTTCGACTGGAGCGCGGCCTGGGCCTGCGGCGGGCCCGGGCCGCGGTCCTGATCATGCTGGCCCTGCCCGGCTCCGCGTACCTGTACCAGGGCGAGGAACTCGGTCTGCACGAGGTCCCCGACATTCCCTTTGAGCTCGTCCAGGATCCCGCCTATGCGCGCTCGCTAGGAGCGGAGAAGGGCCGCGACGGTTGCCGGGTCCCGCTGCCGTGGACGACCGGCGGCCCGTCGTTCGGGTTCGGTTCCGGTTCCGCTCACCTGCCGCAGCCGGCCTGGTTCGGCCCGGTCAGCGTCCAGGCCCAGGAGCGGGATCCGGCTTCGACGTTGATGCTCTACCGGCAGGCGCTCAGCTGGCGGCGCAAGCTGCAGACTGCGGAGAGCATGGACTGGATGCCCGGCACCAACGGCCAGGTGCTGCACTTCGGCCGTCCGGGCGGCTGGCGCTGCGTGACCAATTTCGGACCCGGGCCCGTCCCGCTGCCGCACGGCACCGTCATCCTCACCAGCGTCCCGTTCGAGGGAAGCCAGTTGCCTGCCGACACCACCGCCTGGCTGATCAGCAGCTAGCCCGTGCGCCGCGCAGTTAGCCTGCGCGCCGCGTCAGCTCGTCGGCGGCGCGCGTGTTGATCACCCGGTCGGCCGTGATCCCGGCCTGCTCCGCCCGCACGGTGCCGTTCGCCAGCCAGTCCAGCTGGCCAGGCGCGTGCGCGTCAGTGTCGATGGCGAACAGGCAGCCGGCCTCGGCGGCCAGCCGCAGCAGCCGGTCCGGCGGGTCCATGCGTTCCGGCCGGCAGTTGATCTCCACGGCCACCCCGGCCTCACGGCAGGCAACGAACACAGCCTCGGGGTCGAAGACCGATTCCGGTCGGCGGCCCCGGCCGCCACCGAGCAGCCGGCCGGTGCAATGACCGAGCACGTCCACATTCGGGTTGCGCACCGCCGTCACCATCCGCCTGGTCATCGGCCCGGCGGGCATCCGCAGCTGGGAGTGCACGCTGGCCACCACCACGTCGAGCCGGCGGAGCAGGTCCTCGTGCTGGTCGAGTGAGCCGTCCTCCAGGATGTCGACCTCGATCCCGGTCAGGATGCGGAACGGCGCCAGCTCCTGGTTCAGCTCGCTGATCAGCTCGAGCTGAGCGAGAAGTCGTTCGGCAGAAAGCCCGTTGGCCACGGTCAGCCGGGGCGAGTGGTCGGTCAGCGCGATCCACTCGTGGCCGAGGTAGCGGGCGGCCTCGGCCATTTCCCGCGGCGGGCTGCCGCCGTCGGACCAGTCCGAGTGCGTGTGGCAGTCACCGCGCAGCGCCGCACGCAGGCCGTCCCGCGGCGACGGCGGCTGGTCGGCGAGCAGCCGGGCCAGGTAGCCGGGCTGCTGGCCGCCCGCGGTCTCGGTGACGACCTGGGCCGTGGTCGCGCCGATGCCCGGCAGCGCCTCCAGCGTGCCCGCCTCCACCCGCCGGCCGAGTTCGCCTGGCGCCAGCCCGTCGAGCACCTGGGCGGCCCGCCGGAAGGCCCGGACGCGGTAGGTCGGCGCCCCGCCCCGTTCCAGCTCGAACGCGATCCGCCGCAACGCCTGCACCGCGTCAGCCTGCACTGGGTCCATATGCATCTCATACCCAGCAACTTGGTCGCAGGTGCGCCGAGGACGCTGTGGTCGAGGTGCTGCAACACGGTTTTCCGGCCATCCTGGAGGGATGACCCACCCGCATGCCCCCGGCCGTGATGCCGGGTCCTGTCATGAACACGCCCATGACCACGAGCACGCCCATGACCACGAGCACCCGCATGAGCATTCCGGATCGGGGCTGGCGGCTCGGCTGCGGCATGTCCTGCGCCCGCACTCGCACGAGGCGGCTGACCAGGTGGACGCCGTGATGGAAGGCAGCGCGGAGGGCATGCGGGTGCTGTGGATCTCGCTGGGCGTACTGGGCCTGACCGCGCTGATCCAGGCGG
>JBKQQQ010000834.1:0-6220 GCA_052144275.1 Streptosporangiaceae bacterium | reverse complement strand
GCTCGCCGCGAGCCTGGCGGTGGCCGGACGGGACAACGGGTTTACCGCCAAGGCCCGCCGCAAGATCCGCCGTGGAAGAGGGCAAGGTTGAAGCCGCCACCGCGATCTAAGACGGCACCCAGCGCCGTTCAAGGGCCTGGCCTGGAGCATCTCACTCGGCAGCTTCCGCGGCGGCCCGACCTTCCCGGCCTTGTTCATGGGCGCGGCCGGGGGCCTGCTCGCCGCGCACCTGCCCGGGTTCTCCGAGACCCCCGCGGTAGCCGTGCTGATGGCCGCCACGGCCGTGTCGATCCTCAGGCTCCCGCTGTCAGCAACGGTCATCGTCCTCCTGCTGACCTCCAAAGCCGGAATCGCCACCGCCCCGCTGATCATCGTCGCGGTCGTGGTCGCCTACCTCACCATCCAGACACTGTCCCCAGCCCCGGGCCCCGCCACGCCCACCGCGCCGGCCGCTGAGCCCCAGCCCGCCGCACCCCCGCACACCACAATGTGACCGACCAGGCGAGGACCGAACTGGCCGCCCGCCGCGAGCAGAGAGTCGCATGGTTGCAGGGGGCCAGAGGCCACAGCCGTCGCCAGCAGCCCGCGTCCGCACGGCCCGGCACGGGTCGTCTTCCCCGCTGCCGCCAGCTGGCCTGCCAGGATGCACGACGCGCAGGTCAGCGACGCGGGATGGCTGACCGGCTGGTTCTGGTCCGTGATCTCGAACATGCCAGGACTCCCTCCACCTACCGCACCCGCCTGCTGACCCTCCGCGACCCGGCCGGGTGGCTACGAGGGGGCTGGGTGGTCTGATTCGCCGGGGTCGACCTCGTCTACCTTGAGCAGGACCAGCCCGAGCGCCTCGATGCGCTTGATCAGCCCGTACAGCGCCGCGGTGTCGGTCCCACCGGTTCGCAGCCAGGTAGCCCCCGCGGCCTCCCACAGCGCCACGTCGTCGAACTCGGCCCGCACGAGGTCGCTGGCCACTCCACGGATCTTGAGCTCGTATACGCGGGGACGTATCGTCACGTGACCTGCCCTTTCGTGTGTGGCGTTCACACCACTATCGGCCGGAGGTGGCGCCCGGACATCACCCACCGATCACCCGCGGCAGGGTGAACCTCGCGGCGCCTGCTCCCGGGGAGCGCGGCGTCCCAGCTCGCCCGGCGGCACAATCTCATAGGAACCGAAAACAGTATGTCCGTCCCAGCGCCGGCCGGTCGCTGTGCCCAGCCCACCGGGCCCGGGGTGCAGCGCGCCGTCCTGCTCCGAAGGCTTGAGTCGTTGGCGAGCCGCTGGTGCTGGTGGTGACTCCCTCCAGCTTTCGGCAAGACCAGCCTGCTCGAGCAATGGGCCACGATGAAGGACGCGCAGGTTGCCTGACGGCGCGGTAGCGGCGCAGGATGCTTCCCCGGGAGACCCCGGTGCGCGATGCTGCTGGTCAGAGGTGTGGCGGACCGACGCGTGTGCGCACTTGCGGCTGACCACGGGGTCCTGCCCGGCATCGGCTGACCCCTCCGTGCGGGAGAAAGACCCGGGCTCCATCGTCGGTCGGACCTGTCATGGAAGTAGAGCCTGACGACCAAGCTGATGACGCCGGGCGCGATGATCCCCGGGCGCCGCGTCCAGGGTGCGGATCAACGTGCTTGCAGGCAGGCGAGGGCCAGCCTCGCGAAGGTTGCGGCCTATCGAGCTGTTATCACGATCACCGCTGATCACCCCTTCCAGGGTGATGCCTGGGTGGTGCGCAGAACGACCCGGTGCGGCAACGTCGATGACGGAGAACCGCATCCCCTGCGGCGGCAGCGCCAACGGGGGTGCAGCGAAGGGGCAACCCTTCGCGGCACGTGTCGGCGCGGCCCGGTACCGCGCTCCCGGCCCAGGTAATCCTGGCCGCGGTCGACGCGGATCGCGCCGCCAGTGCGGAAGGGGTCTGAGATGCCTGTGTTCAGAGATCGGATTGGCTGGCCGGGCCTGACCGGCGGAGGTCGCGACCGGCGCGACGACCGGCAAGACCGCCGTCGCCGCGGGCCCAGGCTGTTCAGGTGACCGTGAGCTAGACGATCAGGCCGGTCACAGGTGCCAGTAGCGATCCGGTGCTGGCTTCCCTCAGCAGGAGGAATACGGAGATGTCACAGTTGGACTGGAAGGCCGAGTACGCCTACACCGCCGGGATGCAGGCGTTCATCTACGGGTTTCCGTATATCTACAACGCCAAGCTCCGCCACGACTGGGTGACCAGCAAGCGCGACCCAGACGTCGTGCCGTACGCCGCGGTCAGCTGCTTCTGGCATGCCGCACGCGTGCTGGATGCGACTTACCGGGATGGCGGCTGCCCGAACAACGACACGCTGTACTCGCTGGCGTGGCTGGATCTGGGCGGCGAACCGGTCATCTTGTCCCACCCGGACATGGCCGGCCGTTACTTCACATTCGAGCTGATGGGGTTCACCTCCGACAACTTCGACTATGTCGGGCAGCGCACCACCGGCAGCAAGGCGGGGCATTTCGCCATCTGCGGGCCGGGCTGGCACGGGGACCTGCCGCCCGGGGTCCAGGCGACGCGGCCCGCGCCTACCCCCTGGGTGCTGCTGCTGGGCCGCACCCTTGTCGACGGCGATGCGGACCTGGCGAACGTGCACGCGCTGCAGGCGCAGTACCGGCTCACCCCGCTGAGCCTGTGGGGCAAGCCCGGGGCCCAGGTGCCCGAACGCCGCGACGTGTACGCCCCGGCCGAGGCGGCACAGGATCCGCTGGGGCCGTGGAAGACGCTGAACGCCATGCTGGCCGAGAACCCTCCGCCGCCGCATCACGCCGTGGTGCTGGGCCAGTTCGCCCGCCTCGGTATCGGGCCCGGCCTGGACGTGGACGCCCAGCCCGACGCGGTCAAACAGGGCCTGACCCGCGCCGCCATGACCGGGATGGCGCTGCTGCAGCAGCAGTTCCTCAGCGGGGACTGGGCCACCGTGGTCAACGGCTGGCGCTACCCGCCGGCCGGGGAAGGACGGTTCGGGGATGACTTCCTGCAGCGCGCCGCCGACCAGTCGCTGGCCGGCATCACCGCCAACGACCCGGCCGAAGCGGTCTACCTGGTGAACTTCAACGATGCCCGCGGCGCCAAGCTGTCCCCCCAGGGCCGCTATGCATTGCGTTTCAGCGCCGGCGACCTTCCCCCGGTGGACTCGTTCTGGTCACTTGCCGCCTACTCCGAACAAGACATGAACCTGATCCCTAACCCCGCCCGGCGATACTCGGTCGGCGACCGGACCCCCGGGCTGGCCCGCGACCCAGACGGCGGGCTGACCATCTACCTGCAGCCCGGCTCGCCCGGCGAAAAGCGCGAACCGAACTGGCTGCCCACCTCCGCCCAGCACCCATGGTTCGTGATCTTGCGGATGTACCGGCCCCATCCCGCGGTCATCCAGGCCAAATGGGAATGCCCGGGCATCACCCCGGTCACCTGATCACCAGGCTGGCACCTGCACGCTCCCGCCGATGACGAACATCGGTGAGTCGATAGAAGAGGAGTACGGGTCATGAAGCTATCTGCCAAGCTGCCCCAAGACGACGAAGGCGCCAAGCTCATGCGCTTCGAGAACATCCGCGGCCAGCGGTACACCGAGATCTTCCTGATCGGCGGCCACGCGATCACCCACCACCTGGTCGCCGGGGTCTACAACACAATCGGGATGAACGACCCCGCCGGGACCGGAGATACCTGCGCGCAGGCCGTGCTGGACCAGGTCGATGTCGATGACCTGACGAAGGAGTACGACCTCCTCGGCGCGTTCAAGAACGGCCCCAGGCTGTGGTGCCTGGACTGGGTTGAGGCCATGGTGGGCGCCGAACGGGACTTCAGCGGGCTGACGGCACGGTGGGTGATGTGGCTGGACGTGCCCAAGGAAATGCGCAAGCACGAGAGCGTCGCCTACAAGCCGATCACCGGCAAGCGCGACACCCAGCTCGGCATCAGCAAGGGCTCGCCCGCCTTCCTCCTGGACGACCCTGACGGCGATTCGTGGTGCATGAAGTCGGCCAGCCTCATCGTCGACCCCGGCCAGACCTACGAGAGCCTCAAGGACCTCGGCGGCCGCCTGACGCCCCCGCCGGGCTGGAAATTCCGGGCCGTGATCCTCGGCCAGGACCTGGTCCTCACCCCCGACCACGGAGCCGCCAAGATCACCCAGGACGAGCTGGGAAATACCTACGACCGGGTCGGAGGCGCGTACAGCAACTACAAGCCGTGAGGCGCGTCATTCCGGGGCATGCAGGAGGCGGAGGCGATGAGCGAGGCGCAGCGGCAGCAGCACCACGGGTGTCGCGCCCGGCGCCATCGCATAGGCGATCACGACCAGCGGGCACGACAAGCGCGGCGACAGCAGGAGCTGAAACAGCCGGCCGGGATGACGGCAGAGCACGCCGGAGACGGCTCATGACCAGCAACCGTATGCCTGGCCGTTCACGTGCCCACCCCGTATCGCGCGGAGCGCACCATGCCCCGTGACCCGTGGCTGCGCCTTGACACCGACGCTGGCGCTACGCTCCCTCTTGCTGGCCAGCCCGGCCACGGCAGGACCGCGTACCTGCGGCGGCAGCCGGCCCGCATCGTGGACGGCCGGATGGAAGGCGGCTACACCGGCGCGTTCGAGCTCATCTGCGGCCAGTGCGGCGATCATCCCTACCTGGATTACTCCCAGATCCCCCCGCGGCTGCAGCAGATCCGCGGGCCGTACACGCTAGAGGCAGGCCTTGCCGCGTATGAGAATCACATCGGGCCTGAAACCAGCGGCTTACGGACGCCGGACACGCGGCGCAAGCCCTGCCCGCCCAGGGCAGGAGCCGGCAAGGCCAGGGGGCTGGCGGCTGGCGGCTGGCCTGCCAGCCTTGAACCCTCACCACGCTTCGGGGGGGCGGACATGACCGATCAGCCGAACCAGGAATTGCCGTCGGCCAAGCGAAGGCGGCTCATCATCGCGGCGCTGCTGCGCGGCCTGGTGATCACGACGGTGCTGGTGGTTCTTTACTCCCTGCTGCCGCTGGACCGGCCGTTGGACACCGGCACGGCGGTGCGCCTGCTGATCGGCCTGCTGGTCTTCGTCGGCGTCACGGTGTGGCAGGTCAGGGCGGTCGCCGGCTCGCGCTACCCGGGTCTGCGGGCAGCTGAGGCGCTGGGATTGATCATTCCCTTGTACCTGCTGCTGTTCGCCTCGACGTACTTCCTGATGGAACGAGCCTCCGCGGCGAACTTCACCCAGCCGCTGACTCGCACCGACGCCCTGTACTTCAGCGTGACCGTCTTCACCACGGTGGGTTTCGGCGATATCACCGCCAAGTCCGAGACCGCCCGGATCGTGCTCATCGTCCAGATGCTCGCCGACCTGGCACTGCTGGGCGCCGGCGCGCGGGTGCTGCTGGGGGCGGTGCACCGCGGCCGGCAACGAAGATCCGGCACAAGCGACGGCGACGGCCCGGCCACCAAGTGAACGCCCGCCTGCGCCCTTGGACCTGCCGGCTGGAGCCGTCTCCGTTGAATCACCGGCCGAGGGTGCAGGCAACCCGGCAAGGGCTTCAACAGCGCGCTCCGGCCCTTGCGCGGACGGGGCAATCCCTACGGTGCTGCAACGCCGCCGCCCCATCCCCGGGCGAGCAGCCCGCCGTCTGCCCAATCCACCCTGGGCCGGAACAGCGATGGAAGATTTCCTGGCGGGCGTCCTGGCAAGGGCCACCTACCTACTGGCTGGAGCACTGATGCTGTGCCTGATCAGCGCTTTCCTGGCCACGCCCTGTCCGGGCATAGGGCCCGCGCAGCACCCGGCCGGCCTGACGGAGGTGCAGGCATGCGGCGGCAGTGCCCGGAGCCGGCCGTCGGCCAGTGTCAGGAGCATGTGACGATGACCGCTGAACCGCCTCAGAGCCGGCCGCGGCCAGGTCGGCGGCCAGCGCCTCGCCCGGCTCGCGCCGCCGGCCGGTCACCGCGACCAGCGCGCCCTCGCGGGCTGCCGCCCGCGCGATGGCGGCGCCGAGGCCCTGCGTGCCGCCGCTGATGAGCACCACCCGGTCCCGGAGAAGGGTCACGACGGCTCCTCGGAGTGAAAGTAGCTACCTGCTTGTGCGGAGTAACTAGCGCCTGGCGAGGAGGGCGCGGACTGGATGATCGGCGAGCAGGTAGCGGATGATCCGGCCATCACGTTCGGTGTTGACGATCTGGGCGGCGCGCAGGTGGCGGAGAGCCTGGGAG
>JBKQQQ010000833.1:0-14135 GCA_052144275.1 Streptosporangiaceae bacterium | reverse complement strand
CGGGCATCGTGAACTCCGCGCTGGCCCAGATGTCGCCGGCGTCCATCTCGGCGTTCGCCTGCAGCACGGTGACGCCCCAGCGCCCGGCACCGCCCATGATCGCCCAGTCCAGCGAGGACGGGCCGCGGTCACCCACCGGTCCCGGGTGGACGATAAAGCACGGCCGAGCCGACCAGATGTCCGCGGGAATCGCCGTGGTCAGCATTGGCGCGATGACCAGATCCGGGTCGAAGCTACGGACGCCGTCTCGTAGCACCTCATCCCCGAGCGCCAGCTCGACCGACACCTCGTGCCCCCGGTCGGCCAGCTCAGCATGCACCCGCTGCGCCATGCTGTTGTAGCCGCTGGCAACCAGCAAGATCCGCATTGACGTCACCCCCGCTCCGGCCGAGCCGGAAGATCCCCGCTGCCGCGCCGCCATCCCTATTCCCCGAGGCATGGCTTCTCCAAGGCGGAGGCTGCCAGCGCGGCCTTGATACACCAGTGAGGCGTGATTGCCCGGGACGCCGTGATCAGGACGCGCGGAGCACCCCGCAGGCCCCGCAGAGCGGGCGTGGCCGCCAGCGAGCCGCGGGCGGCTGGTGAACCAGGCGAGCACGCTTACCGCCGCCACCCCCAGTTCTGTACGCGCCGGACGGGCCCGGGCGTTAGTCTTCGCCGCACTGCTATGATTACCGCAAATTGAGCGCTTGGCCAGTTGTGGGTTTTACGCCGTGCCAGCGAGGGAAAATCACTAGCGGCCCGCGAAGGGGTCTGATGTCGAACGCTCGCCGTTTCCTCGAGAAGCTTGTTTTGGCAGAGGAAGCGGCCCGCCCGCTGCCCGAGATGACACCGCAATGCGAACACCGCCGCCTATGTGTCGGAATGGCGACCTTCGACGATTTTGATGGCGTTTGGTTCACAATCCAGGCCATCCGGCTGTTTCATCCGGAGATAGCCGACAAACTCTCGTTTGTGATTATTGATAACCACCCGGAGGGCGCGGCGGCGGCCAGCCTGAAGGGCCTGGAAGATTGGATCCCGTTTCTCAGGTATATACCATTTCGGGGCTACCGCGGCACGAGCGTGCGTGATCTCGTCTTCCGCGAGGCGAACGCGGACATCGTATGCTGCGTTGACAGTCACGTGCTCATCCGGCCCGGCGCACTGGCCGCCCTGGTCCGCTGGTTTGACGAACACCCCGGCAGCATGGACCTGATCCAGGGCCCACTGCTGGACGACAGGCTCGAGCCGATCGCGAGTCACTTCGATCCGGCCTGGGGCGCGGGCATGTACGGGCAGTGGGCGCGTGACGAGCGCATCGCGGATCCCGGCGGGGCGCCGTTTGAGATCGCGATGCAGGGTCTCGGGCTGTTTGCCTGCCGCCGCGAGGCATGGCCAGGCTTCAACCCTCGTTTCCGCGGATTTGGTGGTGAGGAGGGCTATCTTCACGAGAAGGCACGCAGGGCGGGCGGACGAGTTCTGTGCCATCCGGCCGTGGGGTGGGCGCATCGATTTGGCCGCCCCGCCGGGGCTCCGTACCACCCCTCATGGGAGGACCGGCTCCGCAATTACCTCATCGGCTGGAGCGAGATCGGATGGGACACCGCCAGCGTTGAGGCTCATTTCCGGGAGGAGTTCGAGAGGATGGGAGCCGCCTCGAACTTCGAAGCCGTTCTTCAGAAGACGGCTAGCGAAGCCGCCAGCCCGCTCAGCTTGTTCGACGGGATTTTCTGCCTGAACCTGGACAGCGAGACGGCACGCTGGGCGGAGGCCAGGCGCCGGCATGAACAGCTCGGCATCGCGTGGCAGGTTGAGCGGTTCCCGGCGGTGGCGACTCCTGAAAACCGCCACCGCGGAAATGCCATCTCATTCCGACAGATGGTGGCCGAGGCGCAACGACGCGGCTACGAGCACGTGCTCATACTCGAAGATGACGCGGTATTCATTGACAACACGGTAGCCGTGATGCAGTCCGTCCGAAGCGAGCTTGCGAGCCTCAAATGGGATGTATGTTTCCTCGGGGCATGTGTATGGTCGCAGAAGTTTCCCTACCTGGACGGCAGCGAGGTGCTGCAAGAGTGCGGCCCGGTCACTTGCACCCATGCGGTCGCGGTGCACCGCCAAGCGTACGACCGCATCCTCGCGGACATCCCGGCTGCCGGTGAGGAGTTCGGCCGGTGGCTTAGCGAGTGGCTGGCATGTGATCAGTACCTCAGTCGGCGCATCGCGGACGGCACTTTCCGGGCTCTCATCACCTCACCGCGGGTAGCGTCACAGCCAAACTTGCTTGAGTACGATGACGCAGATCGTGAACTCGCGGAACGTTACGTAATCTGACGCGGCGGAGGCCACGCGCGCTGCTGCACCCTTCACCGGCCGGATAGTGCGCTCGGCTTCGTTGCTGGAGAAGATGTCCAGGTCAGGGCGGGTGGCGAAGCACTGCTACTACTGGCGAAGCTGGCCGATCAGCTCGCGCAGCGATCCGGCGACCCGGCCGGGCTCTGTCAGCAGCGCGAGATGGTGGCTCATCTGCTCTGTCACCGGCCAGCCCAGTTCCCGCGCCCTGGCCGCCTGCTCCTGGTATGCCTCGCTCAGCAGCAGGTAAGCAGCGGGGGCATCGGGCCACTGCGGCGCCGGCGGGTGGATTTCCTCGAACATGGCCAGCGGCAGCCGGGGACAGCCGGCCGCGAAGTACTGCCGCGCCTCTGGATCAGGAATGAGCTCGGCCAGGGCCTCATCGCCCCACCATTGCGGCCAGGGCGGCAGCCAGCCCCCGGCATCAGCCATCCCCCGCACCTGGGCCGCCAGATCGGGCGGCACGGTTTCCATCCAGGCCTGCCCCGGCATCGGCAGGCCAGCATCGACGAAGATGTAACCCCGAACCCGGCCGATGATGGCGCCCGCCGCGGCCAGCAGCGGCCCCGCCCCGCTATGACCGATGAGGATCGCGGGCTGGCCGGATGCGCTGCGGGCTATCACCTGGGCCTGGCGCACGCAATACGGCGGCCCCGCCATGACAGTGCCGGTAAGGTCCGGAACGCCCACCTCGTAGCCCCCCCGGGCCAGGTCGGCCGCGACCAGATCCCAGGTTGCGCACCCGACCAGCGGGCTATGAACGAGCAGCAGCCGGGCAGCCATGCCCTATTCGTATCAGCAACGCCGGCCACGCTGGTGTCCCCGCCGAGCGGCACCCTTAGGCCCAAGCACAGTCCTGCCTACGGCGCGGCCGTGGTAGTTGGCGGGGGCGTCGTTGTCGACGTTGCCGGCGCGGCCGTGGTCGTCGGCGCGGCCGGGGTCGTCGGCGCGGCCGTGGTTGTCGGCGGGGGCGTCGTCGTTGACGTTGCCGGCGCGCCCGTCGTCGTCGGCGCGGCCGTGGTAGTCGGCGGGGGCGTCGTTGTCGACGTTGCCGGCGCGCCCGTCGTCGTTGGCGCGGCCGTCGTGGTTGGCGCGGCTGTCGTCGTTGGCGGGTGCGTGGTCGTCGGATGGCAATGAGGCGTCGTTGTTGGCGGGTGCGTGGTTTTCGGATTACAAGCGGCAGCAGCAGCGGCCGGGTCCACCAAGGTCACGATCGCGGGAAATGCGAACCCTGCCACTGCCATTCTCTGGATGAAGGCCCGACGGCCTAGGCCAGATCCACCTTGCGAGTCGCCGATCCGCTCATCGCTCATCTGTATACCCTTTCAGGCCCTCTCCGTAAAAGGATCCCCGCCGGAAAGGGGAAATCCAGAAGATAGCGACTCAAAATTTAGCAAGACAGGATACTGCCGCGCAACATGCTGCCTGCTCTAAACTCAGGCCTCCTGGCCGGGCATATCCGCCTGCTTCACAGAACGACGCCCTTCGACCACAGATCAGCGACACACCTCTCAGCCACGCCTGCAGGCACGCTGATAAGTCCGAAAACCGCTGCTAGTTGCTCGCTGATTTCACGCATCGTGTTGTTGCCGTCGCATAGTTCAAACACGATTGCCGCCGTGTTGTTCAGGTGATGAACGCACTCCGGCTCAGCCTGGTAAACCATGAGCCCGTCGGCAACCTCATGGACCTCGACGCCTTCCGCCCGGACCGGGCGTTCCGGTAGCCCGCCTTCGGCGGGTGACAATACGCCAGGCTCTGGGCCGATCCCGGCCGGTGACTGAGACGCCTTGACATCCGGCTGCTGGTGGCCACCGGCTGCCTGCGCGTCCGCACCGGTATCCAGGTCCGGCGGCTGCAGTGTCACCTTGATCCGCTGCGTGGTCGCCCGTGCCGGGGCGCTCTGGCTGCCCAACGTAAGCACCGACAGATGCACGCCCGCCTGCCCGCCGCCGGTGCAGGTCACGGCGATCTCGAACTCCAGCTCCACCGGCCCGGCCCGGAACTGGACCAGCTGTCCCTGACCGACCGCCAGCGCCGAGCTCAGCTCACGGCGCACCGCCGCGATCGTGTCCGCGAGGCTTGGCCGCATGCCCGCTCCGTCACCCACGTCACCACACCCCATCCACCTGGCCTCGGGCCTGGTACCGCACTGTAATGCCATCAGGGGCCCGAACGCCGCAAATCACAACGGCCGCGGAACGGCGGAGGTCCTCAGCTCCTTCTCGCATCCGGCTGGCCCGCCGGGTGATCGCGCCTGCCTGGCCTAGACGAAATGCACTTCGGCCTGGTCCGGCTCGTGGTCAACGAGATGGTCGCAGGTCGGGCAGTACCAGCGGGCCTCGATCGGGGTGCCGCACGCGGGGTGCCGGGGCGTTTGCGCCGGGTCGGCGTGCCTAGACCCCCAGTACGCCAGCAGGCGGAGCGCCCCCGCGAGTTCCTTGCCCTCGGCGGTCAGCTCGTAGGCGGCGCGGGGCGGCCGCTCGGAGTAAGGCCGGGCCACGAGCAGGGCTTCGCGTTCGAGCCGCTTGAGGCGCTCGGACAAGATGTTCGCCGCGATACCGGGGATCTGGTCGAGCAGATCGTTGAACCGGCGCGGCCCGGTGAGCAGCGCCTCCACCACCAGCAGGGTCCACCGGTCGCCGACCCTGGCCAGCGCCTCGGCCAGCGGTGAGGAGGCAATTTCGCTCTGGGCCATAAAAGGATCGTAGCCGTTGCGTTGACATCCCCATATCAGTTAGTAGTAACTTGCAAGTTACTACTAACTGGAAGGACGAGCATCGATGACGATCTTCGACGAGATTCAGGCCAGCATCGCGCGGCTGGCGCAGGACGCCGGCTCCTCGGTGGTGGGCATCGGGCAGCGGTGGGGCGTCGGCTCGGGCGTCGTGCTCGGCGCGGGGCGGGTGCTCACCAACGCGCACAACGTACGCGGCAGTAAGGTGACGGTCACCTTCGCCGACGGGCGCACGGCCGAGGGGAACGTGGCGGGGCACGACATCGACGGCGACCTCGCCGTCATCGAGACCGACACCGGGCAGGCTCCGGCGCTGCCGTGGTCCACCGCAGCGCCCGCCATCGGGATGCCCGTCTTCGCGCTGGCTGACCCGGGCGGGCGCGGGCTGCGGGTGACGTTCGGCTTCATCTCCGGCATCGACCGGACCTTCCGCGGCCCCCGTGGCCTGCGCATCACCGGCAGCCTCGAGCACACCGCACCGCTGCTGCCCGGCTCCTCGGGCGGGCCGGTCCTTGATGCGGCCGGGCAGCTGCTCGGGATCAACACGAACCGCCTCGGTGAAGGCTTCTACCTGGCCATACCCGCCGACGAGGCATTGCGCCGCCGGGTCGACGCGCTCGCCAGCGGAGAATCGGTCAGGCCGCGGCAGCTTGGCATCACGATCACTCCCGGCCACGTGGCCAGGCGGCTGCGACGCGCCGTCGGCCTCCCCGACGCCGAGGGCCTGCTCGTCCACGGGGTAGACGAGAGCGGCCCAGCGGGGCGCGCTGGCCTGGCCGCCGGCGACCTGATCGTGACGGCCGCCGGCCAGCCGGTCCGCACCATCGACGACCTGTCCGGCGCGCTCCAGGCGGCCGGCGACACCATCGAGCTGACCGTCCTGCGCGGCACCGAGGAACGCAGTATCCAGGTGGCATTCGGCCAGGAAAGCCAGCCGGAAGGGGACGCATAGGTCCGGCCGCGGCCAGAAGCCGGAGGGGTGATTGGCCGCAGGCTAAGGACATGTTTTTTGATATGGCGCAGATTGGATATAAGAACGCCATTGCTCGGGTGTCAGGGAAGTGCCAGCTATGCTGCACACCGCGCGCAGAAGATTCCTTGGGAATCCGACATCCCACAGGCGTTCGGTGCCATCTGCCCCGGCGGTGGCGAGGATGCTGCCGTCCGGGCTGAACGCCACCCCAAGGATCTGGCTCAAGCTGCCGGCGGGGGTGATATCCGGCCCGATCTGCTGGTGCGTGGCCACGTCCCACAGTCGCGCCGTCCCGTCCGACCCGGCGGTGGCCAGGATGCTGCCGTCCGGGCTGAACGCCACCCCGTTCACTGCCTCGCCGGTTAGGTTGTTGAACAGGCTGAAGGCGGTGATCGGTGCGCCGATCTGCTGGTGCGTGGCCATGTTCCACAGCCGCGCCGTCCCGTCCGACCCGGCGGTGGCGAGGATCGTGCCGTCCGGGCTGAACGCCACCACAGTCACGCCGCCGTAGGTGGAGTTACTCTCGGCGGTGATGGGCGTGCCGATCTGCCGGTGCGTGGCCACGTCCCACAGCCGCGCTATCCCGTCCGAATCGGCGGTGGCCAGGATCGTGCCGTCCGGGCTGAACGCCACCGCACTCACGCTGGTGTTGCTGGGGTCGCTGACGGCGGTGATGGGCGTGCCGATCTGCCGCTGCGTGGCCACATCCCACAGCCGCGCCCTCCCATCCGACCCGGCGGTGGCGAGGATACGGCCGTCCGGGCTGAACGCAACCCCACTCACGCTGTCGCTGCTGGGGTTGCTGACGGCGATGATCGGCGTCCCGATCGGCCGGTGCGTGGCCACGTCCCACAGCCGCGCCCTCCCGTCCGACCCGGCGGTTGCGAGGATCTTGCCGTCCGGGCTGAACGCCGCGTCATACACGCCGCTGGGGGGACCGGGGCTGCTGGCTGGCCTGACGGCGGCGATGGGCGCGCCGATCTGGCCGTAGAAATCCATGTTCCATAGCCGCGCCGTCCCGTCCGACCCGGCGGTGGCGAGCATGCTGCCGTCGCGGCTGAACGCCACCGCCGTCGCGGGCGTGTTGAAGGGGTCGGTGTCGGCGGCGATGGGTGTTCCGATCTGCTGCCGCGTGGCCACGTCCCACAGCCGCGCCGTCCCGTCGTTCTCGGCGGTGGCCAGGACGTTCCCGTCGGGGCTGAAGGCCACCGCATTCACGCCGGTTGCCCCTTGGTCACTCCCTTGGTCACCGGATACGCCGACGGGAATGATGGACGATCCGATCGGCCGGTGCGTGGCCACGTCCCACAGCCGCGCCGTCCCGTCCGACCCGGCGGTGGCCAGGATACGGCCGTCCGGGCTGAACGCCACCCCACTCACGCTGTCGCTGCCGGGGTCGCTGACGGCGATGATCGGCGTCCCGATCGGCCGGCCCGTGGCCACGTCCCACAGCTGCACTATCCCGTCGCCCACCGCGGCGGCCAGGATGTTGCCGTGAGGGCTGAACGCCAATCCGTTGATGGAGTTGGAGACGGCCTTTGAGGTCGGTGGCGGGGCGGTGAACGGCGTTCCGATCGGCCGGCCCGTGGCCACGTCCCACAGCCGCGCCGTCCCGTCCGACCCGGCGGTGGCGAGGATACGGCCGTCCGGGCTGAACGCCACCGCATCCACGCTGTTGTTGCTGGGGTCGCTGACGGCGGCGATGGGCGGTCCGATCGGCCGGCCCGTGGCCACGTCCCACAGCCGCGCCGTCCCGTCGGCCCCGGCGGTGGCGAGAATGCTGCCGTCCGGGCTGAACGCCACCCCATCCACGGGCTGATGGTTGGGATTGGTATCGGCGGCGATGGTAGCGATCCCTTTTTGCGCCAGGACATCCAGCATGCTCACGCGCGCCTGTTCCGTGGGCATGACTTCCCAGGCGGCCGCGGCAAGCTGCGATGCCGTAACGGGGTCTGTTGCATCGAGTTGCTCACTCTCCGCAGCGAGTTCGTCAGAGACCGCGAATTTGCGCTGATAGTTGGCGTTTCGTGCCGCTGTGATGGCCAAGCCTGCGCCGGTAACGGACGCGACGAGCAAGATGAGCAGGGCGGCTAGAGCAGTCCGCTGCAGACGGATCCGGCGGCTGTTGGCGCGCTCGCTGGCTTGCAGGAAGTCCCGCTCGGTGGTGGTGAGGGCGGGGTAGCGGTCCGGGTTGGCAGCCCACGCGCTGGTCACTCGCTGAACGCCGGCTAGCTGGGTCCCGCGGTACAGGAAATCGGCCTGCTGGCTGCGGCTCCATTCCTCGGCATCGTCGGCCAGCTGACTGTGCAGGCTCCAGCTGGCCTGGTCGTCTTCAAGCCAGCTGTGCAGCCTGGGCCATGCGGTCAGCAGGGCATCATGAGCGATTTGGGCGGTGCCCTCGTCGAGAACGATCAGGCGCTTGGCGGCGAACTTTTCCAGGACCAGATCAGCTTCCGGTTGCCCCGCGCCCGGCAGCCGGTAGAGGGCAGCCCTGCTGACCGGACGGCTGGCGAGCCGGGCGTCGCGGCTGGCCGTCGTCATGTTGCGCAGGATTTCCCTGGCCAGTACCTGATCGGCGGCCGGAAGGTCGTCGTAGACGGCGTCCGCGCTTATCTCGACCGCGCGGCTCACTCCGCCGGACTTGCCGTAGCCGTGGCTGGTCAGGCGGTCGCCGTCGCGGTTTTCCCAGGTAAGTAGCATTGCCTGGGATAGCAGCGGCAAGACCCCTGCGGCGGTGTCGGTACCCGCGGTGCGCAAGTCAGCCAGGATGGTTTCGGCCAGGGTCGGCTCGAGGCGAAGCCCGGCCGCGTCGGCCGGCCCGGTAATTGCCAGCCGGAGATCCGAGTCGGTCATGGGCCCCACCACGAACTGGCGTTCCTGCATCGCCACGGCAAGCTCGGCGTAGGCAGCGCACCGGTCCAGGAAATCTCCCCGGACTGCGATCACCACCAGCGCCGGGGGCTCCTCCTCGGTACCCGCGGGATTCGTGGTCATCGCGCACAGGGCGGTGATGAACCGCTGCCTGTCTGCCTCCCGGTCGGGACCGGCGTTCAAGGTGAAAACCTGCTCGAACTGGTCGACGATCAGGACGAGTCGCGTGGGGCGGGAGGACGCGGTGCCAGCCAGGACCGCCTGGCGGGCAGCCAGGTGGGCCTGGCCCGGATCCCTGGCGAGACCGTCCCGGATCGTGAGCGCGTCGCCGCCGCCGAGGGCGGCCAGTTGCGTGGCCAGCTCGGCCAGCGGCTCCTTCGTCGGCGTCATCACCCGGCACGGCCAGCGCTCAGAACCGTGAACCTGCAGTCCCCGGGCCAGCGCAGGCAGCAGACCCGCGTGCAGCAACGATGATTTACCCGCACCTGAGGCGCCGGTGACGACGATCAAGCCGCCGCCGCCCGCCTGCTCGGCGACCTTGACCGCCAGCTCCGTGGTCAGTCGCTCCCTGCCGTAAAAGATCTCCGCGTCGGCTTCGCTGAACGGCAGCAATCCCCGGTAAGGACAGCCCTCCCAGCGCATTTCCGCGTCATTATCCGCCGGTGTCCCGGGGCGGGTGCGCCGCTCGATTATCGCCAGGTCCTCCCGGGCCCGGCGGATCTCCGCTGACTGTCCGGCGTTCTGCTCGATGATTACCCGGGTACTCGCGCGCTGCTCATCAAGATCGTGCTGGATCCTGGCGGCCGCGGCGACCACATCGCTGACCAGGAAACTGAGCTCGGCGAAGTCGGACCCGAGCACGCTGATGGCGGTAATCAGGTCGCTGCGGAGCTGCTCGTTGCCCGAGTCGATAGCCTCTCGCAGCATGTCGCCGCCCAGGTCAATTTGTTTAAGCACAGCGCCGATTTCGGCCCGCAGGGCAGAGGCGTCCGCGGCGCCAGCGGTCAGCACCTTGCCGATTTCGCTGGCGAGCGCCCTCTCAATCTCGGGTGGCGAGGGGGAACTCTCCGCGTTATGGCCGCGCAATCGGTCTATCGCGTCGGTGATGACACCCGTCAGGACGCCACCGCCGACCGAGGACAGTACCCCGATGCCGGCCACGGCCGCCGCACCGGTGATTCCCGCCCCGACGGCGATCACCGGACAAAACGCTGCCGCGCACAACAGGGAGAGCAAGGCGGTCGGGGAAATCTCACGCAAATCGTGTCCGGCCCGGAGAATCCACTTCTGCGCGCCGTCCCGCATCAGCCCGGCTTGGACATTATTTTCGTGCTGTCCAGTACCAGGCCCGCCCATGTTCTTCATTGTCGCCTGCGGTCGGCTGGCATGTAAGCTCTGTTTCGCGCGTAACGGGCTGGGCGTGGTCATGCTGTTCGCGGCGTGAGCAAAGAGCCGGTTGCCGCATCAGGCTTACCGGAAGGCTTTGAGCGTACCGTAGATTAAACGATTCCACAGGCGGCGCAGCGGCCACTCTCCCCTGGTACGTCGCCGCCGTCCTCGGGCCGGGCGACAATGCAGTATTCTGCGCTCGCGTGATCCGTACACGGAGCAACGGCTGAGCGGGACCACCGGATAATGAGCCGCACCTGTGCT
The DNA here is from genome assembly GCA_052144275.1 of Streptosporangiaceae bacterium. Classification (GTDB taxonomy): domain Bacteria; phylum Actinomycetota; class Actinomycetes; order Streptosporangiales; family Streptosporangiaceae; genus Palsa-504. The sequence continues at coordinate 3,564 of JBKQQQ010000833.1, read as the reverse complement.
GCGGGTTTATAGCCGTGGCTGTAGCTGGGTCCCGCGTTGTTGAGTTCGTTCGCATCCGGGAGGCGAGATCGACCGACGGGACACGGAGCGATGGGGTTATCGCTTGTTCCCCTCGGCCGCCCGTGCCGGTAGCGGAGGCAGCAAGCCTTCCCAGATCATTGATTTCAGCCTGCGGAAGGCCGCGGCCGGCCTCATCGGGGCCGCGTGCCTGCAGGTAGCCGTGGCTCTCGCCGTCGCGAGATCGGGTTATCCCGCCTGGTTTATCGCGGGCTTTCCCGTGTTCCTCGGGCTGACGGCGGCTGGGGTCATCCGGCTCTTGTACGCTGAGCGGCCGACCATCTGGGTCGTAGCCTTGTGCAGCCTGTTCGCGGTCTTCAGCCTGACTGCCACCTGGGCGGTGCGAGGACACTACACCGGTGCCCTGAACGTGGCGGAGCCGCTCATCGGGCTGGGCGCGTTCGGTGCGGGCCTGTCGGCCGGCACATGGTCGCGGTCGGCCGCGGTGGGCCTGATCGCGGTTCACCGCGGAGCGCTGGCGCTGGCCGGAACTGGCTACCTGGGCGAGTACCTGATCCTCGCCATGATCGAGTGCGGTTCGCTGTGCGCGGCGATCCTCGGCTCGACCGTGGTCCGGGCGATCGCGGCGCGACTGGACGCCGATGCCGACGCGCTGCAGCGGGACGCGGTGGCCGACGCCGCGGCGAGAACCGAGAACCAGGCCATGCGGGAGCACCCGCGCATGGTGCATGACGCGCCGGTGGACAGGCTGTCGATGGCCGGGCACGGCGATGCCCGCGACTCCGCGGAGTTCCGCCGCGCGTGCGCGCGGGGCGCCGAAGTGCTCCGCGGGTACGTCATCGTGTCCGAGCCCGCGTGGACGCTGGCCAAGATCCTGGATGACCTCGTTCCCGACTATGAGAAGCGAGGACCGCGGGTCCATCTGACCCACGGCGACGTGACGGCTTACCCGGAAGAGCCGGTGGTCGTCACCGGGCTGGCGCGCGCCGTGCATCAGTGCCTGGTCAACGTCTGCCTGCACAGCGGGCAGCAGGATGCCTACGTCGTCGTCACCGCGGACTCGGGCCGCATCAGCATCCAGGTACGGGATCATGGTCATGGTTTCATCCGCGCGACCAGCCACGGCTTCGGTTCCCGCATGTCGATCGAGCAGCGCATGCGGGACATCGGCGGGGAGGCGCGGATAGACAGCGAGGTAGGGGCCGGAACGACCGTGACCCTCACGTGGCCCACGGCGCAGGCGCCGGGCATCGTGCCCGCCAGCCGCCTGCACAGGCTGTGGCAGTGGGCCCGGACCAGCCGTTGGAGCAGGCAGCGGGCGCGCGAGCGGTGCGAGCCGCTTAGCCACTTCATGTGGCAGGCCATCCCTTACGGTTTTCGCGGTTTTCGCGGTCTTCAACGCGGTGCAGCTCGCGGTCGGCTGGCCGGCCTACCGGCACGGCTGGGTCCCGGTGGTCTTGCTGGTGGTCTTGGTCTCGGTCTTCATGCTCATCTGGCAGAGGTCACCGGGCGGCGTGGGGCCGCTGCTTTCCGCCCTCGCCCTGGTGACCGGTCCCCTTGCGTGCCTGGCGATCGCCACGCAGCTCAGCGAGACGGCCCTGACCGGGCCGGCCAACTGGGTCTCCGGCTTCTGCGTCGTGCCGCTCTGCCTGCTGCCGTTCAGCCGCCCCGCCGAGGAGATGCTGCTGGGCGTGGCCGCCCTGGCCGCGATTCAGGCCTTCGTCATGGCGGACGCGGGGCGCACCCTGCGCGATCTGCACACGATAGTCATGTCCGGCGGGGCCGGGGCCGCCATCGGGATCGGCGTCTTCTTCCTCGTCGCGGTGATCCGCCGGATGGACACGGTCAACCAGGACCTGAAGCGGCAGGGTCTCAGCGTGATCCAGTCGCGGATCCTCCAGGAGGGCAGCCGCGCCTCGCTGCAGGTGAAGCTGAACAACACCGAGACGGCGGCGGCGGCGATGCTCGACGGGCTCGCCAACGGCACCGCCGACGTGACAGATCCCGGCGTCCAGCGCAGGTGCGCCGAACTGGCCGACGACCTGAGACGCGAACTCCGCAGCCTGGACGAACCGTCGCTGCTGCTGGCCGAGCTGCTGCCCGGCAGTGGCGATCTGCGCTGGGTGATCGACGACGAACTCAACCTGTCCCAGCGCTTCGGATTCCAGGACCGGATCCTGCTCGTCCGGGCCTTGCGCAGTGTCCTCGAACTCGTACCGGAGGGGGTCGCGGTCAGGGTGCTGCCGCTTACCGGCGAGGTGGCCAGGGTGACAGTCACCAGCGAGTTCGCGGAGTTGCCTGCCACACCGGAGTGGCGGGTGGTCCGCCAGCGGTTCGCCATGAGGGTGAGACCGGGTACGGCAGCGGGTTCCCGGCCTGGTTCGGCGCCGGGCAAGCGCTGGATTTACCAGTGGGATACGCCAGTGACACCGTTCTCAGGGGAGACGCAATGATCAAGGTGGCGATTGTCGACGACGACCCGATCACGCTGGAATGGCTGCAGGGCATGGCCGGCGGCGACGACGAGATGACCGCCGTCGGGGCGGCCGCATCGGTAGACGACCTGATCGGCAGCCTGGCCGAAGTGCCCGACGTCGTGCTGCTCGACGTGTTCCTGCACAACGGCACGAAGCTGGCGGACAACATCAGCCGATTGCGCGCCTGGGGTGCTCAGGTCGTCGTGCTCTCCAACGACGACCGATCCCACTGGATGCGCCGGGTGGCCCTGGGGAAAGGGGCGCTGGCCTTCGTGAACAAGAAGGCACGGTTCGCCGGAGCCCGGTCGGCCATCGTGTCCGCATCGGCGGGCGAGCTCGTGCTGGACGCTCAGACCTCGAAGTTCATCCTCATGGAGCAGGTGCCGCTGACCCAGCGCCAGCGGGAGATCGCGGCGCACATCGCAGCCGGGCTGTCCAACGTCGAGATCGCGGAATTGGAGCATCTTTCCAAGGAAACCGTCAAAGAGCATGTCCAGGCCATCAAGAAGGCATACCTCGAGGCGGACCGGCAGGCGGGAACACGGGCTGATCTCGAAGTAAGCCTCCGCGATGACGGCTACCAAGACGAATGGTGAGAAAGACAGCGCCGATGACCGCCAGCCACGGCAGCGGTGAGCCAGGGCCGTGCGCCGCGGTGCCGCGGTGCCGCCGAATATCGCCAACTCGCTGGCACCCTGCCTGCGGGGTGGGTTTTTTCCACCCCGCAGGGGCATAGCCGCGGCGGGCGGGGACGTCACATCCTGGCAGCGTGCACAAGATTCTCCGAAGGCTCGCCAAACGGATCCACGACCTTATCCATTCCGGCCTGCCTTCGCGCTATCTCAACCGGAGATAGGAATGCTCACCTTCATTAACGAACCCCTCAGGGAAATTCGTCACGGTGCCGCTGCGGCGGCCGATGAGAACGAGTGGGCCTTCCGGTACCCCTGCGTTGACCTTGTAAGCGGCGCGTGAGGGGGTGCGCCCGGGAGGTTACGCAGGCCGTCGTGAGCCCGGAACCAAGTCAGGCTCGGTTCCGGGCTCACGGCTTGTTCCGGGCTCACGGCTT
>JBKQQQ010000832.1:0-19876 GCA_052144275.1 Streptosporangiaceae bacterium | reverse complement strand
GCCTGGCGTCGAGTATCTGCTCGTAAGCCGTGCGGACCTTGGGCCCGGGCGCGGGCGCCACCCAGGCGGCCGCCACCGCCTGGATCGCGTGCACGTCCCGCAGGCCGCCCCTGGCTTCCTTCAGGTCGGGCTCGAGCAGGAAGGCGAGCTCCCCGCTGGTCCTGGCCCGCTCGTCGTGGGCGGCGTGCAACTCGGCCAGCCGCGCGGGCGCGGCCGACCGCCAGTCTTCAAGCGCTCCGGCCCGCAGCCGTTCGGTCAGGTCCGGGTCGCCGGCCACGTGCCGGGCGGACAGCAGCCCGAGCGCGACCTTCAGGTCGGCGCGCGCCACCCTCCTGGCCTGCGGCACGGTGCGGACCGCGTGGTCGAGCTCGGCACCGGAGTCCCAGACCGGGTACCAGATCCGGTCCGCGATGCTCGCGATGTCGTCCCGGCCGCCGTGCAGCAGCAGCACGTCCAGGTCGCTGCGCGGCAGCAGTTCCCGGCGCCCGTACCCGCCGACGGCCACCAGGGCCACGTCAGCCTCGGCACCGAGGAGTTCCGCCAGCCATCTATCGACTTGCGTAGTCCGGCGAGCACGATCTGCAGCGAACGAGGTCATTGCTTCCACGCGTCCCCCGGACTACTCATAAGATGCCCGTCAGATCGCGTCGGGCCCGCGCTCTCCAGTGCGCACCCGGACTACCGTCTCAACCGGAACCGACCAGACCTTGCCGTCGCCGATCCGGCCGGTCTGCGCCGCCTTGACCACGACTCCGATCAGGTCGTCGGCGTCCTCGTCGTCGCACAGGATCTCAACGCGGACCTTCGGCACCAGGTCGACCTGGTACTCAGCCCCGCGGTACACCTCCGTGTGCCCGCGCTGCCTGCCGTATCCGCTTGCTTCCGTGATCGTCAGGCCATGGACGCCGAACGCCTGAAGCGCGGCCTTGACGTCGTCCAGCTTGAACGGCTTGATGACAGCGGTGATGAGCTTCATCTGGTGTCCCTTCGGAGTCCTGTACCGACCATCCGATACCGAGGTTTCACCGGATCTGCCGGTGTGTGTCGGCCGCGTGAAACACCCGGAGTCCTTGTTACAAACATGTTTCCGGCCCGCCGGCCGCGCGCTCTCAGCCGAGGATGGCGTCCACGAAGGCGCCCGGGTCGAACGGCGCCAGGTCGTCCGGTCCCTCGCCGAGGCCGACCAGCTTGATGGGAACGCCCAGCTCACGCTGTACGGCTATGACGATCCCGCCCTTGGCCGTCCCGTCCAGCTTGGTCAGCACGATGCCGGTGACGTCGACCACCTCGGCGAACACCCGGGCCTGGCGGAGCCCGTTCTGCCCGGTGGTGGCGTCGAGCACGAGCAGCACCTCATCGACCGTGGTCTTCTTCTCCACCACGCGCTTGACCTTGCCGAGCTCGTCCATCAGCCCGACCTTGGTGTGCAGCCGGCCGGCGGTGTCGATCACCACCACGTCGACGCCTTTTTCGGTGCCCTCAGCAACCGCCTCGAACGCCACGCTGGCCGGATCGGCGCCGTCCCGGTCGGCCCGCACCGTCTCGGCGCCCACCCGCTCGCCCCACGTCTGCAGCTGGTCGACGGCCGCCGCGCGGAACGTGTCGGCCGCCCCGAGCAGCACGGTGTGCCCGTCCCCGATCAGCACCCGGGCGAGCTTGCCGCAGGTTGTCGTCTTACCGGTGCCGTTCACGCCGACCATCAGGACCACGGCGGGCACGCCGTTGTGCGGCGAAACGTGCAGCGACCGGTCCATGTCGCCGAGCTGGGTGAGCAGTTCGGCCCGCAGCAGCGCGCGCACCTCGGCGGGCCCGCGCGCCCCGAGCACCTTGACCTTGGTCCGCAGGTCGTCGACCATCAGCCGGGCGGGCGCCACGCCCACGTCGGCCGTGATCAGCACCTCTTCGATCTCGTCCCAGGTCTCGTCGTCGAGCCGGTCCCTGGACAGCAGGTTCAGCAGCGCTGACCCCACCGAACTCTGCGACCTGGCCAGCCGGGCCCGCAGCCGCACCAGCCGGCCCGCCGACGGGGGCGGCCGCTCGATCTCGAGTACGCCGGTCGCGGCCGCCGGGGTTTCCGGCGCGGTGGCCGTCTCCTCGGCAGTACCGCCCCCCGGCCCGCCGCCAGGTGCTGCCGGGGCCGGGGGTACTTCCGGCGCCTGGCGCGCCCCCGGGACGTGCCGGCCCCGGCCCGGCCGGACGAACAGCAGCCAGCCGCCGGTGACGACCGCCAGGACGGCGATGACAATGATCAGGATCACGTATTCCATCAGGCTCACAGTCTCCCAGACCCCGCGAAGCGTCGCATCCGGCGGGGTGGAGCGAGGTTCGGTCCGGTTCGCGGCGTCACTGCCGCTAAGCTTGCCCGCCAACCTACCCCCGCTCCCCCATCGCCTTGGCCCAGGATTACGGCAACGATGGAGCATCGCTGCTGCTGGGACGGCAACAATGGAACATCGTTGCTGTTACCGGGGGGCGGGGGGCTGGCCCGGGGTTGCGGGGCGGGCGTGTGGGGCTGGCGGGACAGGCGTGGGGGCTGGGGCTTGACGCGCTGGGGCTAGGCGGGCTGGGGCTAGGCGGGCTGGCGGGTGGCTAGCTGCTGGCTGATGACGGTGGAGACGCCGTCGCCGCGCATGGTGATGCCGTAGAGGGCGTCGGCGGCTTCCATCGTCCGGCGCTGGTGCGTGATCACGATGAGCTGCGAGCTCTCCCGTAGTTCCTCGAAGACGCCGAGCAGCCGCTGCAGGTTCGTGTCGTCCAGGGCCGCCTCCACCTCGTCGAGCACGTAGAACGGCGAGGGGCGGGCCTTGAAGATGGCGAACAGGTACGCGATGGCGGTCAGCGACCGCTCCCCGCCGGACAGCAGGGACAGCCGCTTGACCTTCTTGCCCGGCGGCCTGGCCTCGATCTCGATGCCGGTGGCCAGCATGTCGTCCGGTTCGGTCAGCACCAGGTTGCCCTGCCCGCCGGGGAAGAGCCGGCCGAAGAGCTGCTCGAACTCGCGGGCGGTGTCGGCGTACGCGGACGCGAACACCTCCTGCACTCGGTCGTCGACCTCCTTGACCACGGTGAGCAGGTCGCGCCGGGTCTTGCGGAGGTCGTCGAGCTGGGTGGCCAGGAAGTTATGCCGCTCGGTCAGCGCCTCGTACTCCTCCAGGGCCAGCGGGTTGACCTTGCCGAGCCGGTCGAGCTGGCGCTGCGCGTCGGCGGCCCGGCGCTCGGCCGTGGCCCGCTCGAAACGAGACGGCAGGGCCGCCTCGTCACCGATCACCGGCACGGGCACCTCGGGTCCGTACTCGGCCACCAGGGCGTCCGCCTCGACCCCGAACTCCTCTAGCGCGTGCTCGGCTAGCTGCTGCAGCCGCAGCCGGTGCTCGGCCCGGGCGATCTCGGTGCCGTGCGCGGTGTTCACCACCGTGTCCAGGTCGGCGGCCAGCTCGCGGACCCGGGTCCGGACCGCCTTCAGCTCGGCGGCGCCGCCGGTGCTGACCGCCTCGGCCTCGGCCCGCCGGGCCAGCGCCTGACTCACCGACTGTTCGGCCGCCTCGACCGCGTACCGTGCGCCGAGCGCGACGGCCCGGGCCACGGCGGCATGGGCGGCCCGCTGCTTGCGGCGCTGCGCCGCCCGCTGGCGCGTGGCGCGCTCGGTGGCCGCGGCGGCGGCGAGCGAGTCGGCGCGGCCGCCGATCGCGCGCAGCCGCTCCTCGGCGGTCCTGACCTCGAGCCTGGCCTCCATCTCGGCGTTCCGCGCCGCGGTGCAGCGGTCGGCGAGATCCTCCCGGGCTCCCTCGTCCTGCGGCTCGGCCGGCTCTTCGGCTTCGGCTTCGGCCTCGGCCAGGTCCTGCCGGAGCTGCTCCAGCCTGGCCAGGTCCTTCTCGGCCGCCAGCCGGGCCGAGGTGATGGCGGCGTCCAGCCGGTCGGCCTCTTCCCGCGCGGCCCGCGCCGCTCCCGCCAGCCGGCCGAGCCGCCCGGAGATCTCCGCCGCCGCCGCGTCGGCCTCGTGCCTGCGGGCCAGCGTCGCCGCCACCGACTGCCGGGCGGCCTCCTCGGCCTGGGCCGCGGCCGCCAGCTCACGGGCCGCCTCGTCGCACCACTGCTCGGCCCCGGCCAGTCCCGCCGCCGCCTCGTCCGCCACGGCCCGCAGCTCGAGCAGGCTCTGCGGCCGCGCGCCGCCGCCCTGTGCCCAGTGCGACCCGAGCAGGTCACCGGCCCGGGTCACGGCCTTAAGACCAGGATTTTCCCGAACGATCCGGCGTGCCTGCTCCAGGTCCGCGACCACCACCACGTCGCGCAGGAGCTCGGCCGCGGCCTCCGCCAGCCCGTCCGGCGCCCGCACCAGCTCCGAGGCGCGAAATGGCCCTGAGCCCTGTGGGGCAGGTGGGGCAGGTGGGGTGGCGGGGCTAGATGGGGCGGCGGGGCTAGATGGGGCGGCGGGGTTAGGCGGGGCGGTGTCGGCTCCGGGGACGGATGGGGATGCTGGGATGGTGCCTTCGGCGGCGATGACCAGGGCGGCGCTGCCGGCGTCCTCGTGGCGCAAGGTGGCCAGGATCTCGGCGGCCGCATCGAGGCCGGCCACCGCCACCGCGTCGGCGGCGGCCCCCAGCGCCGCGGCGATGGCCACCTCGTGCCCCTCGGCCACCCGCAGGGCCGCAGCGAACGAGCCGACCACTCCGCCGAAGCGGGCCGGGTCGGCGAGCACGGCCGCGGAGGCGTCCGCGCCGCGCCGCGCCGCTTCGGCCAGCGTCTCCGCGCGAGCCCGCCGGGCGGCCAGCTCACGAGCGGATTCGCGTTCCGCCGTGCGGAGCACCGAGGTCCGTTCGGCGTAATCAGCCAGAGTCTGGGCGGCCTGCTCATGCGCGGCGGCCAGCTCGCTACGGTCTTCGTCCCGCCCGCCGCTGGTGTCCTGTACCTGCTCGTGCTCGTCCTGCGCGAGCAGGGCGCGCTCCCGCGCCTCGGCGGCGGAGACCTCCAGCCGGTCCATCTCCTCCTGCGCGGCCACGCTGCGGCTGTCCGCCGCGCCGACCTGCTCGCGGAGCCGGGCCACCCGGCCGGCCCGGGCGGCCGCGGCCTTGGTGCCCTCGGCCAGCCGGCGTTCGGCGGCGGCGAACTGCGCCTCGGCCGCGGTGCGCTCGGCCACCGCCACGGACAGCACCTCGCGGCCCGCGGCCAGCCGCGTGGTCAGCGCGTCCTCTTCTTCGCGCAGCTCCTCGGCCTGGCGGTCAAGCTCGTCGGGGTCACGGCCGGGCCGCTCAGGCTCGGTCGCCTCGGTCAGCAGGCTGTGCCGCTGCGCGGCCAGGTGCTGCGTGCTGCGCAGCCGTTCGGTCAGCGAGGACAGGGCGAACCAGGTCTCCTGGGCCTGGGCCAGCACGGCCGAGGCCTGCTGCGCGGCGTGGTCGAGCTCGGTCTCCCTGGCCCTGGCCTGGCCCAGCTCCTGCTCCAGGGCGGCGCGCCTGGCCAGCACGGCGGCCTCGTCCGCCTCGTCCCGCTGCAGGTCGGCGGCCAGCGTCATGTAGTCGTCGGCGAGCAGCCGCAGCCGGGCGTCCCGCAGCTCGGCCTGGATGACGGCGGCCTTCCTGGCCACCTCGGCCTGCCGGCCGAGCGGCTTGAGCCGGCGGCTCAGCTCGGCGGTGAGGTCGACCAGCCGGGTCAGGTTGGCCTGCATCGCCTCCAGCTTGCGCAGCGCCTTCTCCTTGCGCTTGCGGTGCTTGAGCACGCCGGCCGCTTCCTCGATCAGGGCGCGCCTGGCCTCGGGGCCCGCGTGCAGGATGTCGTCGAGCTGCCCCTGCCCGACGATCACGTGCATCTCCCGGCCCAGGCCCGAGTCGGACAATAGTTCCTGCACGTCGAGCAGGCGGACGTGGTCGCCGTTGATGGCGTACTCGCTCTGCCCGGACCTGAACATCAGCCGGCTGATCGTGACCTCGGCGTACTCGATCGGCAGGGCGCCGTCGGTGTTGTCGATGGTGAGCGTCACCTCGGCCCGGCCGAGCGGCGGCCGCGACGTGGTGCCGGCGAAGACGACGTCCTCCATCTTGCCGCCGCGCAGCGACTTGGCTCCCTGCTCGCCCATCACCCAGGACAGGGCGTCGACGATGTTGGATTTACCCGACCCGTTCGGGCCGACGACGCAGGTGATGCCGTGCTCGAGGCGGAGCGAGGTAGCGGAGGCGAAAGACTTGAAGCCGCGCAGGGTGAGGCTCTTCAGGTACAACGAGCCCCTCCTCCCTGCTAACTGGCCGGGGCTAACTAGCTGAGCTAACTAGCTGAGCTGGCCGGCTGGCTCCACGCACCTTATCGCCCCGCGGCGCCTGACACAGGGAACCGCAGATAAGACCGCGTGCCGGTTCTGGAGCGGGCATGCCAAACTGGCCGAAAGTCCCTAATGGACTCCCGGCATCAGTCCGGCCTGCGGGCCGACTCGCGGGCCGCGCCTTTGATGCCCGTGTGACTAGTGACATATAACGGGCAGATATACAACGAAGAGGGGCGCCACCAAAGGCGCCCCTGATCCGTTCTTGCCGTTTTGGCCGCGTCCTGCCAGCGTTCGTCAGACGAACGCAGGCTCGCGATCCGGAACCAACACGTCCTCGTGGCCTGCCTCAACCGCGAGCGCGTCATTCTCTTCCTGAAGCCGTACAAGCTCGGCTTCCAGGTCGCGTACTCGCTGCTGGAGGCGGCGCATCTCAGAAACGATGCGGGGATCCGGACCGCCGACGTGGCCGAATAGAGCCTTCGCCATTGTAAAAGGTCCTCCACGCTGAGTGACCAGAGTGGGCACATTACTTAACACGCGCGAACCCGCGCGCGCAACCAACAGCAATTAGTTTCCCACCCAGGCCTTTGCTGGTCAAGTTGAGCACCCATCAGATGCCTGTTATATGCCTTATCAGCCAAAACAGTCCGTTTTGGCGACGTGATGCTTACGGAACGTAACAGAACCATCCGGCCCTGTGCTACCAGCGAGCCCGGCGGGGGCGGGGCTGGCAGCGCGGGCAGCTGTAGGCGGACCGGTTCATGAACGGGTCGCGGCGGACCGGCGTGCCGCAGCGCAGGCAGGGAAGGCCTTCCCGCCCGTACACCGCGAGCGACCGGTCGAAGTAGCCGCTCTCCCCGTTGACGTTGACGTACAGGTCGTCGAACGAGGTCCCGCCGGCGACCAGGGCCTCGCCGAGCACCTCCCGGACCGCGGCGAGCAGGCGGCTCACCTCCGGGCCGTTCAGCGTCTCGGTGGGCCGGGCCCAGTGCAGCCGGGCCCGCCACAGCGCCTCGTCGGCGTAGATGTTGCCGACCCCGCTGACCAGTGACTGGTCGAGCAGCGCGCGCTTGACCCCGGTGTGCCGGCTGCGCAGCCGCCGGGCCAGCGCGGCCGGGTCGAAGGCCGCCTCGAACGGATCCGGCGCGATGTGCGCGATCGGCGCGGGCAGTTCCGCGCCGTCCCGTACCACGCACATGTGACCGAACGTCCGCTGGTCGGTGAAGCGCAGGTCGGGCCCCCGGTCGGAGAACGTGAACCAGATCCTGACGTGGGGCGACAGGGGTCGGTCGGGCTCGACGACGAGCAGCTGCCCGCTCATCCCCAGGTGCGCGAGCAGGGCGTCCTCGCCCACCGACAGCCACAGGTACTTGCCCCGCCGCCTGGCGCCATCCAGGCTGCGCCCGGCCAGGGCGGATTCGAATTCGGCCGGGCCGGCCAGCTGCCTGCGCACGGCGCGCGGATGCAGGACGCGGACCGATGAGATGGTCCGGCCCACTACGTGATGTTCGAGGCCACGGCGGACCGTCTCGACCTCGGGAAGCTCAGGCACCCGTCACTGCTCCGGCGCCGGCTCTTCCCCGTCATCGTCGTCCTTGGCGTCCCGCAGGTCGCCGTTGCCCTCGGCGGTGATGGCCCGCCAGGCCGCCTCGGCGGCCTGCTGTTCGGCCGCCTTCTTGGTGCGCCCCTCGCCGGAGCCGAGCACCCGGCCGCTGACCCTGACCACCGCGCGGAACGACTTGGCGTGGTCGGGCCCGCTCTCCTCGACCTGGTACTCGGGCACCCCGAGCATCTTGACCGCGGTGAGCTCCTGCAGCGATGTCTTCCAGTCCAGGCCGGCGCCCAGCCGGGCTGACCTGGTGATGACCGGGTCGAACAGCCGGTGCACCAGCGCGCTGGCCTCGGCCAGGCCGCAGTCGATGTACACCGCGCCGATCACCGCCTCGAGGGTGTCGGCCAGGATCGAGGGCTTGTTCCGGCCGCCGGTGACCTGCTCGCCCCGGCCGAGCCGGACGTAGTCGCCCAGGCTGAGCTCGCGCGCCACCTCGGCGAGCGCGCCCATCTGGACCACCGCGGCACGGAGCTTGGCCAGCTGTCCCTCGGGCAGGTTCGGGTAGCCGCGGAACAGGGTGTCGGTCACGACCAGGCCGAGAACCGAGTCCCCGAGGAACTCAAGCCGCTCGTTGGTGGGCGGATTGTCGTTCTCGTAGGCGTAGGAGCGATGCGTCAGCGCGCGCTCGAGTGACTTGGGCATGATCGGCACGCCGAGAGCGTGCCGGAGCTCAGCGGGATCTTTTCCGGCGTTCACACCGCCGTCCCAGGACCGGCTCACGACGCCCAACGCGTCCTCCTCCTAGCACTGGCTGATCATGCCCGGCCGGGCGTGATATATAACCCCCCGTATCTGGCCCGGAACCGGTCCGCTTCCTCAGGATGGCGTGATGACCTGGCGCCGGCGGTAGGTGCCGCAGGTCGGGCAGGCTACGTGCGGCAGCTTCGGCTCGTGACACTGCGGGCAGCTCACCAGCGTGGGCGCCGTGGTCTTCCAGTTCGAACGTCGGGATCGGGTGTTACTGCGGGACATCCTCCGCTTGGGAACCGCCACGTCAGCCCTCCTGTAGGTCGATGGCGCCGGCGCGCCGGTCCATTTGGTCAGTTGCCTGGTCGTCGACGTGCTTCAGGGCCGCCCACCTCGGGTCGACCGCCTCCTCGTGCCGGTGGCCGGGTCCCGCGTCGGCGAGCGGCACGCCGCACTCAGCGCACAGCCCGGGACAGTCCTCCCGGCACAGCGGTGACATCGGCAGCGCGAGCACTACCGCGTCACGGAAAGCCGGCTCCAGGTCGAGCAGGTCGCCGTCGAGATAGCGCTCGTCGTCGTCTTGCTCCTCGTGCTCGTCATACCTGTCGTGCTTGTCGTGCTTTTCATGCTTGTCGTGCTTCTCGTGGCGGCCGTCAGCGTACAGGTAAAGCTCCTGGAAGCTAGCGGTCAGCGACGAGGCCACCGGGGCCAGGCACCGCGCGCACTCGCCCGCGAGCGGCGCGGTGGCGGTCCCGGTGGCGAGAACGCCTTCGGTAACCGCCTCGAACCTGACCTCGAGGGCGACGTCGGTGCCCTCCGGGACGCCGACGAGCTCGAGGCGCAAGTCTGCGGGCGCGGGGGCGGTCCACTTCTGGGTCAGGGCGGAACCCGCCCCACGGCCGAGCAGGCGCGTGTCGAAGACAAGCGCCCCACGGGGTGCGTGTGTGCGTGTGTTGGGCATGACAGAGTACTCGCGTAGAGCTAATGGAAACCGAGCGCACAGCCTACCGGCGGCGCGCTGTATTCCCAACTTGACAGCATCCGCCAGTATTCCTCCCGCGCCGCACGCGCCGCGGTCCGCGGGTCCCGGGCGGCCTACTCCTCGGCCAGGCGCTCGCGCAGCCCGGACAGGACGATCTCGGGGACCAGCCCGCTGACGTCCCCGCCATACCTGGCGATCTCCTTCACCAGGCTGGAACTCAGGAAGGAGTACAGCGGATTGGTGGTCATGAACAGCGTCTCGATCTTGGCCATCCGGTAGTTCATCTGCGCCATCTGCATCTCGTACTCGAAGTCGCTGACGGCCCGCAGTCCCTTGATCACCGCCGTGATCCCGTTGGCCGCGCAGAAGTCGACCAGCAGGCCGTGGAACCGCTCGATCCTGACGTTGCCGTAGCGGCTGGTGACCTGGCCCAGCATCTCGACGCGCTCGTCGACCGTGAACAGGCTGCGCTTGGTCACGTTGATCAGCACCGCGACGATCACCTCGTCGTAGAGCCCGGCGGCGCGGCCGATGATATCGAGGTGACCGTTGGTGACAGGATCGAAAGAACCCGGACAGACTACGCGTTGCACGCGGTGCCACCCCTTCTGCTCTTCGCCGAGCACGCCAGGACATCGCCCAGGCTGGTCATCACGTTCGCTCCCCAGCGGTTTCCGGCACGAGACCGTACCAGAAGGTTGCTTCTCCGTACCGGCGTGCCCGGTCCGGCACGAACCCGTCCGGCCAGCTCAACGGTCCGGACCTGGTGGCGCGCTCCACGACGACCAGCGCACCGGGCGCGAGCCAGCCCTGCTCGGCGAGCAGGGCGAGGACCCGCGTCACCGCGGCGTCGGCCAGCGCGTACGGCGGGTCGGCGAACACCACGTCGTACCGGCCCTCGGACGGCCCGCGGGCCAGCACCCGTTCCACCCGGTCGGCGATGACCGCGGCCCCGGGCAGCCCGATCGCCTCGATGTTCTGCCTGATGACGCGCGCCGCGCGGGCGCCGTGCTCCACCAGCAGCACGTGCTCCGCCCCCCGGGACAGGGCCTCGAGGCCGACCGCGCCCGATCCCGCGTACAAGTCGAGGACCCGCGCTCCGGCCAGCGGTCCCGCGATCGAGGAGATGGTGGCGAACAGGCCTTCCCTGGCGCGATCACTCGTCGGCCTGGTATTGCGTCCGTCCGGTACCGCCAGCCGGCGGCCACCCGCCTCGCCAGCGATCACGCGTGCCACCCCTTAAGTGTGCACGCTCGCCGCCCAGCCGCCACCCCTCCCCCGGGTCATGACGGTGAGCAGCGAGCGCGAAACGGTGCGTCAGGCAATGTCCCCGCGCACCGTGGTACGGGCCGCGGTCGCATTAGAGGCGGTGCCCGGGTCCTAGGTCTTGTCGAGGTATTCGGCCTGGACGCCGAGGAGCTCCTCGATCGCCTCGCGCAGGGCGGGGTGCGCGGTTAGCTGGGGGTCGGCCGCGACCACCTGGGTGGCGTCCTGCCTGGCCTGCCTGATCAGGTCCTCGTCTTTGAGCAGCTGGAGGAGCTTCAGGCTGGACTGGCGGCCGGCCTGGGCGGCACCGAGGACGTCGCCTTCGCGGCGCTGCGCCAGGTCCAGCCGGGACAGCTTGAAGCCGTCGAGGGTGTCGGCCACCGCGTCGAGCCGCTCCCGCGCCGGACTGGCCGGCGGCGCCTCGGTCACCAGCAGGCACAGGCCCGCCGCGGTGCCGCGGCCGACCCGGCCGCGGAGCTGGTGCAGCTGGGAGACGCCGAACCGCTCGGCGTCCATGATGACCATCGCGGTCGCGTTCGGCACGTCGACGCCGACCTCGATCACCGTGGTCGCGATCAGGACGTCGATCTGGCCCCCGGAGAACTCCCGCATCACCCGGTCCTTCTCCTCCGGGTGCAGGCGGCCGTGCAAGATGCCGAGCCGCAGGCCGGCCAGCGGACCCGCGTCCAGCGTCGCGGCCACGTCGATCACCGCCAGCGGCTGGCGGCGGCCCCCCGGGGCCACCCCGCGCGGAATGCCGCCCGTCATGTCCACGTCGCCGAAGTCGTCCTCGCCGGGGTAACCCGCCTCGTCAGAATCCGGGCCTCCCGGGACATCGCCGATGCGCGGGCACACCACGTAGGCCTGCTGGCCCCGGCCGACCTCCTCCCGGACCCGCTCCCAGGCCCGCTCCAGGTACCGCGGCTTGTCCGCGGCGGGCACCACGTGGGTGGCGATGGCCGACCGCCCGGCGGGCAGCTCGGTCAGCGTGGCGGTCTCCAGATCGCCGTACACGGTCATGGCGACCGTCCTGGGGATCGGCGTCGCCGTCATGACCAGGACGTGCGGCCGGTTGTCCGCGGCCTTGGCGCGCAGCGCGTCCCGCTGCTCCACGCCGAACCTGTGCTGCTCGTCGATGACCACCAGGCCCAGGTCGGCGAACTGGACCTGCTCCTCGAGCAGGGCGTGCGTGCCGATCACGATCCCGGCGTCGCCGGTGAACACGTCGGACAGCGCCGCGCGCCGGGCGGCGGCCCCGACCGACCCGGTGAGCAGGGCGACGCCGGTCGCGTGCTCGGCCGCGCCCAGCTGCCCTTGCCGGGCCAGCGGGCCGAGCATGTCGGTGATCGACCGGTAGTGCTGCTGCGCGAGCACTTCGGTCGGCGCGAGCAGGGCCGCCTGGCCGCCGGCGTCCACCGCCTGGAGCATCGCCCGGATCGCGATCACCGTCTTGCCCGAGCCCACCTCGCCCTGCAGCAGCCGGTGCATCGGCGAGGCGCAGCTCAGCTCGGTGGCGATGGTCTCGCCCACCTCGACCTGGCCGTTGGTGAGCGTGAACGGCAGCCGGGCATCGAACTCGTCGGCGATGCCGCCGTCCACGTGCGGTCGCGGCATGGCCGGCATGGCCGCGGCCGCCAGCCGCCGCCGCGCCAGCGCGGCCTGCAGCAGGAACGCCTCGTCCCACTTGAGCCGCATCTTCGCCTTCGCCAGGTCCGCCGGGTCCAGCGGCCGGTGGATGGCGCGGAGCGCCTCGGCCCGGCCGGACAGCCCCTCTCGCTCCCTGAGCCCGGCCGGCAACGGGTCCTCCCCCGCGTCAAGCGTGTCCAGCACGGTCTTGACCGACTTGGCGATCAGCCAGGAGCTGAACCTGGCACTGGCCGGGTAGACAGGGGTCATCTCGGCGGCGAACTCGGCGGCCAGCTCGGGGTTCAGGTCGGCGTTGGGCGGCGCGCCGGGCAGCATCTCGCACTCCGGGTGAACCAGCTGGCGGCGGCCGCGGAAGCTGGACACGGTGCCGGCGAACATGCCGACCACGTCGGGCCGCAGCACCCGGCGGTACCGGCCAATCCCGGAGAAGAACGTCAGGATCAGCTTGGCGCGGTCATCGGTGACCACCACCTCGAGCCGGCTGCGGCGCCCCTTGCCCGGCACCGGCGGCAGCGGGATCTCGGCCACCGTCACCACCCGCGCCAGCACCGTGACGTGGTCGCCCTCACGCAGCGAGGACAGGTCGGTCAGCTCGCCGCGGGTGTAGTAGCGCCGCGGATAATGCCGGAGCAGATCGCCCACCGTGCGCAGGCCGAAGATGACATCGAGCGACTTGCCCGTGCGGGGGCCCAGCACCCGGGTCAGCGATTCGCTGAGCGTGGTCACACCTGGCAGCATAGAAGCGTCCACCGACAATACGGGACGCGGTTCGCACCCAAGCCGGGACATCGGGTAGGCTTCGACGGCTGCCTGATCCACCGGACTGGGCATCACCGCATGAGTCCCGTAACCCTAATCAATGGAGCGAACTGTGGCTGCCGTCTGCGAAATATGCGGCAAGGGGCCGGGCTTCGGCAACAACGTCTCGTTCTCGCACCGCCGCACCCGCCGCCGCTTTAACCCGAACATCCAACATGTCCGCGCCATGGTCAGCGGCACGCCCAAGCGGATCAACGTGTGCACCTCCTGCATCAAGGCAGGCAAGGTCACCCGCTAGGGCTCGGCGGGCCGGTACTGGCCGACCGCCAAGGCGGCGGGCCTAGGCCGTAACGCGAAGTGATCCCAGCCGGGGGTTTGCGCCCACGGCTGGCCGTCGACGACGACGCCATGACCCAGGCGCCCCCCGGCCGAATGCCCCCCGGCTGAATGCACTGTGCCTATCACCCGGCCTATCACCCGCCAGCGCGGCGGCAGCCGCGTGCCCGGCGGGAACGTGGCGGCGAGTGAGTGATCCTCGCCGCCGGACAACACCCACCCAAACGCCTCCTCCCAGGCCAGCGTGCCAGCGGGGGCGGGGCGTGAGCCGGGGGCCGTTCGGGCCGAAGAATCGTGACGGGCGGCATCGCGTACGGCGCGCGCCGCGGTGAGCAGGCCGTCACCTGGCCGGAGTGCGTCCGAGGCGAGGTCGATGCGGACGCCGCTCGCGGCCGCCACGTGGCCCAGGTCGGCCAGCAGGCCGTCGCTGACGTCGATCATGGCCGTCGCGCCCAGGCCGGCGGCCTCCGGCCCGGCGTCGTACGGCGGCGCGGGCCGCAGGTGCACGGCCACCAGGTCGTCCCAGGCGGACCCGGCCCGGGCCAGGCCGGCCGACAACAGCGCCAGGCCGGCCGCGCTGTGCCCGAGCGTACCTGCCACCGCCACCAGGTCGCCGGGCGCCGCGCCGGACCGGCGCACCGGGGCGCGGCCGGCCAGGTCACCCAGGCCGGTCACGGCCAGGATGACCGAACCAGCGCGGGCGGTGTCCCCGCCGATCACGCTGGCCCCGCCCTGGGCGCACTCGGCCGCCAGCCCCTCGGCCAGTTCCCTGACCCAGCTGACCGGCAGCTCGGCCGGCGCGGCCAGCGCGACCAGCAGGGCGGACGGTTCGGCCCCCATGGCCGCGAGGTCGGCCAGGCTCCTGGCCGCGGCCTTGTGCCCGACGTCCGCGGCGGCTGACCAGTCCCGGCGGAAGTGCCTGCCCTCGAGCAGGAAGTCGGTGGTGGCCACCACCCGGCCGTCGGGGGTGGCCAGCACGGCCGCGTCGTCGCCGATGCCGACCAGCGTCCGCGGCCCCGGCGGCAGCCACGCCGACAACGCGTTGATCAGGCCGAACTCCCCCAGCGCGGCCAGCGTCTGCGAGTCTTGCTTAGTGATAATGACCTCCGCCGCACGGGACGTCTGTGTTACAGGTCTGAACCATTACGGTAGCGTGAGGCCACTAGGGGCGCCTGTCCCGCAATGCCCTGGGAGGACCTCATGGTGGAGGCTTACATCCTCGTCCAGACAGAAGTCGGCAAAGCCGCCGACGTGGCCTCGCTCATCGCGAAGATCAGCGGAGTCACCCAAGCGGAGGACGTCACTGGCCCCTATGACGTCATCGTGCGCGCTCAGGCGGACAACGTCGACGAGCTCGGCCGCCTGGTCGCCACGCATATCCAGTCCGTGCCCGGGATCACCAGGACGCTCACCTGCCCCGTGGTGCACATCTGAGCAGTTCGGCCGCAAGCGGCGCGCTGTGCCGGCCCAGGCCGAGCGCGACCGCACCGCACAGGTCAGACGGGGTGTCCACGTCCCGGCGCAGTCCCGGTATGCCGTCGCGGCCGAGTTCGACGGCACCGCCCGCGGCGTGCCGCGCCCGGGACGCCGGGCCGAAAGCCGGCCGGAACGGCACCCCGGGCGCCGCCGTGTACAGCGTCGTGCCGTCGCCGGCCGCGTCGGCCACGAAGGCCGTCGGCCACGCGGCAGCGGCGCCCAGCGCCCGGCCGAGTTCGGCGGGCCGCAGCGCGGGCAGGTCGGCGGAGAGCGCGGCCGTCCCGGAGCCCGGCCACCGGACGCCGACCTGCGCGGCGCCGTGCCGCAGCGCCGCGTTGAGGCCGTCGCGCGGTTCGTCGGGCACCACCAGCGCGCCAAGCGCGGCCAGCGTCACCCCCGCGACCTGGTCATCTGTGATGACAATCACGCGGGCCGCCTCGTCGCACGCGAGCACCGCCGTCACGGTGTCGCAGGCCAGGGCGAGGGCGAGCTCGCCCCGGCGCGGCCCGGCGAGCCCGGCGAGCCGGGACTTGGCCTGGGCGAGCACCTTGACGGGCAGCACCACTGACCAGGTGGCCAGGGGATTATCGGTCATGACCTCGATCCTGCCTCGACACCGGACCAGATGAACCAGGAGACTGACCTCATGAGCGACCGCGCTGACCAGCGTACGTCTAGTTACAGCTACTCCCCGGGCTGGCGGCAGTTCTCGCGGATCATCCTGCACCCCGGGCTGCGGCTGCTGATGAAGCACCGATGGCAGGGCAAGGAGAACATCCCGGCAACCGGCGGCATCATCCTGGCCCCGAACCACCTGTCCTACGCCGACTGGCCCACGATCGCCCTGTTCAGCGACGGCTACGCGCACCGGTACCCGGTGTTCATGATCAAGTCGCCGATCTTCGAGGTCAAGGTCATCGGGCCTATGATGTACAAGTTCGGCCAGCTGCCCGTGTACCGGGGGCGCGGCGACGCCGGCCTGGTGCTGAAGCAGGCCGAGCAGGCGCTGCGGGAGGGCGCCTGCGTGATCGTCTACCCGGAGGGGACCGCGACCCGCGACCCGGACCTGTGGCCGATGGTGGGCCGGACGGGCGCCGCGCGGCTGGCGCTGACCACCGGGGCGCCGGTGATCCCGATCGCGCACTGGGGCGCGCAGGAGATCCTCCCCTACGGGTCGAAGAAGCTCCGCCTGTTCCCGCGCAAGACCGTGCGGATGGCGGCCGGGCCGCCGGTGGACCTGTCCGCCTACGCCGGCCAGCGGCTCGGCGCGAGCACGCTGCGCGCGGCCACCGCCGACATCATGGCCGACATCACCGCGTTGCTGGCCAAGATCAGGCAGGAGACGCCGCCCGCCATACCCTGGGATCCCGCCGCGGGAGGTCGTGTTGCTTTGGACCGAACGGAGGACGGTGCCACGTCCGGCTCCGCGGCCAGCCCGGCCGAGGCGGCGCAGACGGACGAAACCGCATCCGGTCAGGCATGAAAGCAGCCGTGCTGGGGGCCGGGTCGTGGGGCACCACGTTCGCCCAGGTGCTCTGCGATGCCGGGACCCGGACCGTGCTGTACGCGCGCAACCCGCAGCTGGCCAAGGCGCTGGCCGGGCTGCACGAGAACCCGGAGTACCTGCCGGGGATCGCGCTGACCCCGGCGCTCGACGCGACGCCTGATCCCGCCGAGGCGCTGGCCGGCGCGGACCTGGTCGCCTTCGCCGTGCCCGCGCAGTCACTGCGGGCGAACCTGGTGGCCTGGGCGCCGCTGATCCCGTCCGGCGCGCTGCTGGTCAGCCTGATCAAGGGCATCGAGCTGGGCACGTGCCGGCGGATGAGCGAGGTCATCATCGAGGTGCTCGGCGCGGACGCCGCGCGGGTCGCCGTGGTCTCCGGGCCGAACCTGGCCGGCGAGATCGTCAGGCGCCAGATCGCCGCCACGGTGGTGGCCTGCGCCGCGGAAGACGGCGCGCTGGCCCTGCAGGGCGCGTGCCACACGCCGTACTTCCGCCCGTACACCAACACCGACGTGACCGGCTGCGAGCTCGGCGGCGCGGTGAAGAACGTCATCGCGATCGCGGTGGGCATCGCGGTGGCGATGGGGCTCGGGGACAACACCCGGGCGACGCTGATCACCCGCGGGCTGGCCGAGATCGCCCGGCTGGGCTCGGCGCTCGGCGCGCAGCCGCAGACGTTCGCCGGCCTGGCCGGGATGGGCGACCTGGTGGCCACCTGCAGCTCGCCGTTGTCACGTAACCGGACGTTCGGGGAATACCTGGGGCGCGGCATGACGGTGGCGCAGGCCGCCGCGGCGATGAACCAGACCGCAGAGGGCGTAGCATCATGCGAACCAGTGCTCGAACTGGCCCGACGGCACCAGGTCGAGATGCCGATCACCGAGCTCGCCGAGGCGGTCATGCGTGACGGACTGCCCGTCGAAGCGGCCGCGTCGATGCTAGCGTCACGTTCAGCCAAGCCCGAGTGGTACGGCCCCTGATGCCGCCGCCCAGATCAGTGGGAATGATTTCGTGGAAATAGTGCGCAAGCAGACCGGCGAGAACACCCGCGCGGTGCACCTGCCGGCCCCGCCGACGCCTTCTCAGCAGCCGCTCGGCACGCCGGTGTTCCGGACCGCGGCGTTCTCGTTCGGCACGGCCGAGGAGTACCGGGCCGTGCTGAACGACGAGATGCCCGGCTACACCTACAGCCGGATCGACAATCCCACCGTGGACGCGTTCGCCCGCGCCGTCGCGGCGCTTGAGGGGGTGAACCTGCCGCGCTGGCCCGCGGCGCAGGCGTTCGCCTCGGGGATGGCCGCGATCAGCGGGGTGTTCTGGACCTTCGCCCGGACGGGTGCGCACGTGGTGGCGTCGTCCGCGGTCTACGGGGGGACGTTTTCGTTTCTCCGGAACGTGGCGTCTCGGTTCGGGGTGGAAACGGATTTCGTCGACATCACCGACCTGGGCCAGGTCCAGGCGGCCATCCGCCCGACCACCAGGATCGTGTACGCGGAGACGATCGCGAACCCCACCACGGCAGTGGCCGACCTGCGCAAGCTGGCCGAGATCGCGCACGACGCCGGGGCGTTGCTCGTGGTCGACTCGACCCTGGCCCCGCCGGTGATCTGCCGGCCGCTCGAGCACGGCGCCGACCTGGTCGTGCACTCGGCGACCAAGTACATCGGCGGCCACTCCGACGTCACCGGCGGCGTGGTCACCGGGCGCATCGAGCTGATCAGCAACATCCGCGGCGTCCGGGTGGATACCGGCGGCTGCCTGGCGCCCGACGAGGCGTTCCTGCTCCGCCGCGGCCTGGAGACGCTGCCGCTGCGGGTCCGGCGGGCCTGCTCGACGGCGTCGGTGTTCGCCGCCGCGCTGTCCCGGCACCCGGCCGTGCTGCGCATCGACTACCCGGGGCTGCCGGAGCATTCCGGGCACCAGGTGGCCAGGCGGATGTTCGACGCGGGGCCTGAGGGCGTGCGTTTCGGGGCCATCGTGACGGTGACGCCGCACGGCGGGCGCGAGGCGGGCATGGCGTTCGCCGACAAGCTGCGGCTCGCTCAGAACGCGACGTCGCTGGGCGGGACGCACACGGTGGTCAGCCACGTCGCCTCCACCACGCACCGGCAGCTCGATGACCGGGCGCTGGCGGCCGGGGGCATCGACCCGGGCGCGGTACGCTTCTCCATCGGCCTGGAGGACGCCGAAGATCTCATTTCTGACGCCTACGTGGCCCTGGAGTCTCTTAGCAGGCCGTAGGGTTTCCGGGCTCGTTCCGACTGGAGGACGCGTGCAGGGGCAGCGCAAGATCCGGGTCGCCGTGGTGTTCGGCGGCCGCAGCAGCGAGCACGCCGTATCCTGCGCGAGCGCGGGCCTGATCTTGTCGGCCATCGACCCGGACCGGTACGAGGTGCTGCCCATCGGCATCGCCACGGACGGGCGGTGGGTGCTGACCTCGGGCGACCCGGCCCGGCTGGCGCTTTCTGCCGGGTCGGTGCCCTCGGTCGAGTCGGTGGCTGTTACCGGGGCTGAGATCACACCGCGGACCGGCCGGGGCTTCGGCGTGCTTGAGGTGACGGACCCTGGTTCGGTACCACGGGATCTCGGCGAGGTGGACGTGGTGCTGCCGTTGCTGCACGGCGCCTACGGCGAGGACGGCACGCTGCAGGGCCTGCTCGAGATGACCGGCACGCGGTACGCGGGCGCGGGCGTCTTCGCCAGCGCGGCCGGCATGGACAAGGAGTACATGAAGCTGCTCATGTCCGCCCGCGGCCTGCCGGTCGGCCGGTACGTGGTGGTGCGTGACCGCGACTGGCGCTCCCTCGGCGAACGCAAGCGCGTCCTGGACGAGATCGCCGAGCTCGGCTGGCCGGTGTTCGTTAAGCCGGCCCGCGGCGGCTCGAGCATCGGGATCTCGCGCGTTGGGTGTTCCGATGAGCTCGAAGAGGCGATCGAGGCCGCCCGCGCCCACGACCCCAAGGTGCTGGTCGAGGCCGCGGTGGACGGGATCGAGGTCGAATGCGCAGTGCTCGAGGGCCTCGACGGCGGACCGCCCGAGGCCAGCGTGCCCGGCCAGGTCCTAGTGGATCCTGGTTCAGCGTTTTACGACTTCGAGGCGAAGTACCTGGCGTCGGCGACCACGATGCGGATCCCGGCGCCAGTGCCTGCTGACGCTTTGGCCGAGATCAGGCGGGTCGCCTGCGCGGCTTTCGACGCGATCTCCTGCGAGGGGCTGGCCCGGGTCGATTTCTTCTACACCCCGGCCGGGAAGGTCCTGGTCAACGAGATCAACACGATGCCGGGGATGACCCCCGCCTCGGGGTTCCCCATGATGTGGGCCGCCTCGGGCCTGCCGCTGCCGCAACTCGTCGACCG
>JBKQQQ010000831.1:0-2746 GCA_052144275.1 Streptosporangiaceae bacterium | reverse complement strand
CCCCGCGAATGCCTTCGGGCGGCCGTGGGGTAGGAGTTAACCATGGCTGACGCCCCTCTCATGGCCGGGAAGTCCGTTCTGGTCACCGGAGGCACCGGTGGCATCGGCAAGGCCACCGCTACCGGGCTCGCCGCGCTGGGCGCCCGGGTCGGCATCACCGGCCGTGATCGGGCCCGCACCGAGGCGGCCGCGGCAGGCATCCGCGCCACGCCGGGCAGCCCGGCCGTGGATGTGTTTGCCGCGGACATGTCAGTTCAAGCCGGGGTGCGCCGTCTGGCCGCTCAGGTGCTCGACACCTACCCGCGGCTGGACGTGCTGGTCAACAACGCCGGCGGGTTCTGGGCTCACCGGCATGTCACCGCCGATGGCCTGGAGCACACCTTCGCCCTCAACCACCTCGCGCCGTTCTTGCTGACCAGCCTGCTGCTGGACCGCCTCGCCGCGAGCGCGCCCGCCCGGATCGTCACCGTCTCGTCCGCCGCCCACGCCAGGGGCCGCATCGACTTTGACGATCTGCAGGGCGAGCGGAACTACTCCGGGCAGCGCGCTTACAGCCAGTCGAAGCTGGCCAACGTGATGTTCACCTACGAGCTGGCCCGCCGCCTGGACGGCACCGGCGTGACCGCCACGGTGCTGCACCCCGGCGTGGTACGTACCGGCTTCGGCACCGAAGACCAGGCAGCCTACCTCGCCGTCATGATCGGTGTGGCGCGCCTGTTCATGAAGACCCCGGCCCAAGGCGCGGGCACCCCGATCTACCTCGCCTCCTCACCCCAGGTCGAGGGCATCACCGGCCGGTACTACGTCAACCGCAAGCCCAAGACCTCCAGCAAGTACTCCTACGACACCACAGCCGCCGCCCGGCTATGGCAGGCCAGCGCCGACCTGGCCGGCATGACAGCAACCGCATAGCGCCCCCCGGCGCAACCATGAAGTGGCCTGTCACGGTTAAGTGCGCGGTCGGACTGGCTAGCGTCGCGGCGGTGGCGATCAGCGCAGCTGATAGATCCCATAGCCGAAAAACGGTGCATGCTCGGGCACTCGTTTTGCCGTGACAGCCGCGTACGCTGTCGCGTCTTCGGGATTGTCGAACAGGTGCCATTCGTTGAGGAGAGGCGCCCAGGCCGACGCCAGCGACGCCGCCTCCCCGGGCGTATAGCCACAGTTGGTCAGGCCGCCTAGCAGGTCGCAGTCGGCGACATCGTAGCCGAGGAGGTCGTACCTTTCGAAGGCTGGCCCGATCGGATCGAGGCTTTCTGGCGTCCGTCCGTCCTCCCCGAGCGCCGTGATCCGCACAGCCACGGTGCCAGCGCGGTCCAGTGCGTGCGCCGCCGCGAACAGGTCGGAGAGGTTAGACCACAGCCCCTCCGCTTCCGGCGACGGCGGGAGCCCGGGCGGCCGCACCCATACAAGCGGATCGACCGAACGCACCGACGGTACGTCACGACGTAGCAGAAAGCGAGTCCTTCGATCCACGGTCCAGCCGGGGTCCGAGACGATCGAGCGCAGGTCAAATCCGATGGTCGCTTCCATCACTCCTCATCAGGCATCTTCCCATGACCCGTCACCGCCGCCGTGAACCAATGCGGCATCCCCGCCAACCTATACCGCCAAATTCGGCAGGCAGCGGTCTCGTGTCAAGAATCAGGTGGGGACTAGACAGCGGTCTCGTGTCCCGAAACCAGGTAGCGCGGCGGATAATGAATCCGACGCGCTGCTGGGTTCAAGAGGTCGCCATACCTGCGCAGACATAGTGGCCATTATCGCCCCAGGTGCCATATGGCCGCGTATTTGTCGGTTCCCGTGGCCATCGCGGACAGCTACAGATCACCCCGTTCTGCACGCCTAAGCGGATGGACGCCGAGCTTCCCGCTTCTGCGCCTAGCGGCTCTTTGCGCGGCTGTTGAGAAACCCGGCTGCGCTTTGCGCCGAGGTTAGCTCGGGTGGACGCCGACTGCGTGGCCCGGCTACGGGAGACGGGCGACGTGATCGATCTGGACTGCCCGCTGTTCTTCGTCGATCGTGTAAAAGACGCGGTACCGGCCGGCCCGCAGGCGCCGCAGGTCCGGCGACCCGTAAGCGAACGACTCCGGTGGCCGCGGCTCGTCGGCGAGCCGCCTAGCGCTCTCCCAGAGTGCAGCGACACCAGCGGGATCATCGCGGAGGAAGCCCGCCGTCAGGTCAAGAGCCCGGATCTCCCAGTTGACCTGGTAGCTCACCGGGAAGACATGCCCAGGCGGCGGCCCGCTTCCTCATGGGAGACGTAGCGGATCGTCCCGGCGTCCCGGCGGGCGAGGTACTCGGTCCGGGCAGCGTCGAACTCTTCGTTGACCCGCTGCTCTTCCGCTGCCTGGCGCAGTTGCTGGTACTCCGCAATGGGCACCACCACCGCTACCACCGCGCCCCCATGATGGATAACGTCGTGAGTGTCACTGACGGGCAGTTCGCTCATGAAGGTCATGGTAACGACATGGACCGACAGCCGGGCGCCACAACACGGCGGACTGGGGCGGGCCTGCGCCCGGTGCCGGGCACGGCAGCGGCGCCGCTGCGCGGTCCGGGGGCGCGGTCCTGCGGGATAGTGTGAGGCGGGTGGTTATGATGCGCCGGTATCTTGTGGTCGCGAACCAGACCCTGCAGGCGGCGGAGCTGCGGGACGAGCTGCGCAAGCGGGTCAGCGCGGGGCCTTGCTCGTTCTTCGTGATCGTCCCGGACACCAAGGCCGCGCAGTACGACCCCGTGGCGG
>JBKQQQ010000830.1:0-4827 GCA_052144275.1 Streptosporangiaceae bacterium | reverse complement strand
TTGACCATGGCGGCGATGTGCCCGCTGTTGGACAGCACGAACCGGATGTTGCGGCTGCCGAGCAGCTGGGTGGCGCGATAGGCCGACGGCCAGGGCGAGATATGGTCCTCGGCGCCTGCCACCAGGTAGCTGTCGACGTCGATCGTGGACAGATCGACGGGGGAACCGAGCATGCTGGCGGCACCCGGCTTGGTCAGCGCGTTGCTCATGGCGATCTCGATGAAGTTGCGGTGCAGTGCCGCGGGCATCCTGGTGTTGTCGGCGTTCCAGTACAGGATGTCGAACGGCGGCGGGGGCTTCCCCTGCAGGTAGTTGTTGACCCAGTAATTCCAGATCAGGTCATCGGGCCGGAGCCAGGCGAACACCTCGGCGAGCGTGCGCCCGTCCATGTAGCCGCGGGCGCGGGAGGCGAGCATAGACGCCTTGGCAGTCCCCTCGTCCATCATCGAGACGGTCGTGCCCGCCTCGGTCATGTCCAGCAGCGTCACGCCCAGGCACAGGCTGGCGACCTGATCGAGCTGCCCGGTCGCGCTCAGGTGCGCGCCGACCATCGAGGAGAGGATGCCGCCGGCGCATAGGCCGATGATGTTGATCTTGGCGGCCTTGGTGATCTCGCGCGCCGCGCTCACCGACTCGATGACGGCATTGCCGTAGGTGTTCAGATCCCAGTCCCGGGCATGCTTGCCGGGATTGCGCCAGGAGATCACGAAGACCTGATATCCCTGTGCGACAAAGAATTCGAGCATGCTGCGGCCGGGCGCGAGGTCGGCGATGTAGTACTTGTTGATCATCGGCGGGACCATGAGCAGCGGGAACTGGTGCACGGTGGGCGTGGCCGGCTGGTACTGGATGAGCTCGTAGACGTCGGTGCGGGCCACCATCGCCCCGGGCGTCACCGCGAGGTCCGTGCCGATCTCGAACGCGTCGGGTGCCACCATCGTCGGGATGCGCGGGGAAGAGGCCATATCGGAGACGAAGGCACGGCTACCCCGGACGACGCTCAGCCCGCCCGTGTCAATGAACGCCTTCCACGCGGCCGGGCTGATCAGCAGGTTGTTGCTCGGCGCGGACGCGGCGATGAGATTGGTCAGCACGAACTTCAGGCGCGTATTGTCCCGCCAGTCCAGCTCGGCGTCAGCCAGCAGCTTCTCGGCGGCCTGCCCGACGGCCAGGTAGGTCTGAAGGGTGCGCTTGAGCCACGGGTTCCCGCTCCACGCGGGATCGGAGAACCGGCGGTCGCGGGGCTGCGGAGCGATCGCCGAACGGCCCGCCGCGATGCCGGCGAGCTCCGCGCCAAGCTTGGCGGACCGCGCGGCCACGGTCCCCGGACGGCGGGCCAGCCGGAACGCGTAGCGCGCCATGCTGGCATCCGGCCGGAACCTGCGCAGCACGCCCACAGTAGCCTGGGGCAGGAGCAGATCCAGCGCGCCGGCGCCGGCTGACTCAGCGCCGCCGGTGTCCGCCGACTCCCCGGCCGTGCGCGTAGTGTTCCTGGTCGCGTCGGTAGGCGTTGCAGCCGCCACGGTGATCACGTCCTTAACGTCCACCATGTGAAAATGGCCATACTCCGGCGAGACAAGGCGCCGACTGGAGCCAGCCATCGTTGCTGGTTCACCGGAACACGGCGACCTGGGCATCCGTAGAGTCGACCGGCCTGATTGGGGCGGGACGTTTGTCCTCTTGACAGCACGCCGCGCCGGCGGTAAGGCTGCCCCGGCCATCAGCCCGGCAGACCCGGCTCGCACGCCTGCGCCGTTATGTGGCGGCGAACCTGCCGGAGGAGACGCGCCGGTCGCAGGTGAAGGTGCTGCGCCCCTATCCGGCCGAGCCGGGCGCGGAGGCGCAGATCGACTACGGGCGGCTGGGCCGCTGGCTGGACCCGGCGGGCGGGAAGCCGGTGACGATCTGGGCGTTCGTGATGGTGCTGGCCTGCTAACGCGCTTCAGCTGATGTGGCGGTGGACATTTTCCGCCTTGGATGGCCCTGGCTCGGCGGGGGCGATCCAGGGCCCGGGTATCGACGGGTCGATGATGCCGTCCTCCAGCCAGGAATAACGGCCGGTCAGCACGCGCCGCGCCAACGCCGAGTCGGCGGTGTCGGTGTTGCTCCACAGCTGGCTGAACAGCTCCTCGGCCCGCAGCCGCGCCTGGGCGCAGAACAGGCCGGCCAGCTCAGGCGCCGCAGCGCCCCGCTCGGTCCCGCTGCCAGCGGTCGCATCTAGCTGCGCCCGGACGCAGGCGGCGCTCATGGCGAACAGCTCCGCCCCGATGTCTACGATCCGGCCCAGGAAGCCCTGTTTGTGCTCAAGCCGCCCTTGCCAGCGCGCCATGCCGTAGAAGGTGGCCCGGGCCAGCTTCCGGCTTGCTCGTTCCGCGTACCGCAGGTGCGCGGCCAGCGGGCCGAACTCGCTGTAGGCCCCCGGCCGCTGCCCCTCGCCCGTCACCAGTGTGGGCAGCCACCTGGCGTAGAACCCGCCCGCCTGGGCAGCCGCACGGGCGCGGCGGGCTGGCGGCAGCCCGGGATCGATGAGCTCGCCGGCCGCGGACAGGTGCGCGTCCACCGCCTCGCGCGCGACGATCAGCCGCATGATCTCCGAGGATCCCTCGAAGATGCGATTGATGCGCATGTCCCGCAGCATCTGCTCGGCGGGCACACCACGCTCGCCGCGCGCAGCCAGGGACGAGGCGGTCTCATAGCCGCGGCCACCACGGACCTGCACCAGCTCATCTGCGATCTTGCTGGCCATTTCCGAGCAGTACAGCTTGGCCAGTGCCGCCTCGATGCGGATGTCGTTACGCTTGTCGTCGGCGAGCTGGCTGGACAGCTCGAGCACCGCCTCCATGGCATAGGTGGTCGCGGCGATGAACGAGATCTGCTTGGCCACCGCCTCGTGCTCGCCGATCGGCCGTCCCCACTGCACCCGTTCCCGCGACCAGTCCCTGGCGATCTTCAACGCCAGCTTGCCGGTGGCGGCACAGCTAGCGGGCAGCGCCAGCCTGCCGGTGTTCAGCGTGGTCAAGGCGATCTTCAGGCCCTGGCCCTCCTCGCCGATGCGGCTGGCGGCCGGAACCCGGACCCCGTGGAATCTGGTCACCCCGTTTTCCAGGCCGCGCAGGCCCATGAACGCGTTCCGCCGCTCGACGGTGATCCCGGCCGTAGCGGCCTCCACGACGAACGCGGTAATCCCGCCGCGGTGCCTGTCGCCCTTCGGCACCCGGGCCATCACCACCAGCAGGTCAGCGACCACCCCGTTCGTGGTCCAGAGCTTGACCCCGTTGAGCACATACTCCGACCCGTCAGCCGACGGCGTCGCCGTCGTGTTCAGCCTGGCCGGATCGGAGCCGACATCGGGCTCGGTGAGCAAGAACGCGCTGATCTCGCCTCGCGCGCACCGCGGCAGGTAACGCTGCTTCTGCTCCTCGGTCCCGAACAGCGCCACCGGCTGCGGCACGCCAATCGACTGGTGCGCCGACAACATCGCGGCCAGTGCCGGCGAGACGGACCCGGCGATCATCAGCGCCCGGTTGTAATACAGGTTGCTGAGGCCAACCCCGCCGTATTCCGGCGCTACTTTCATGCCGAACGCGCCCACCGAGGCCAGTCCGCGGACCACCTCATCGGGTATGCGGGCATCGCGCTCGATCTGCGCGCCGTCCACCGAGGCCTCGCAGAATTCCCGCAACCGGGCGCAGAACTCCTCGCCGCGGCGGCTGGACTCCTCATCGGGACGCGGATGCGGATGGATCAGGTCCAGCCGGAAGTCCCCCAGGAACAGCTGCTTACCAAAGCTCGGCTGATCCCACCCGGTCTCCCGGGCTTCCTCCGCTATCTGACGTGCCTCGCGCTCGCCGACCCGCCGGCCACGTTCTGCCTGGTGCGTACTCATCGCCCGTCCCGATTCATAGGCTGCTCACCTGACATGCTGCCCAAAATCTGCCGCCGATGACAGGGCACCGCCAAGCGGCAGCCACTACCGGCGCGATGCGCATCCCGATCGCCGCATCATCTGGGTGACCTTCGATCACCTGCGTACCGCACGGGCACAGAATGCCCAGTTATGTGTGACTGCACCGACTGAGAATGAGCGCATGAGAGACGCGCAGGGCGGGACTGTGTGCGTTCTCCCCGACCTTCTCCATCACTCAGCGTGATGCCATCTGTCGGCGTAACCTGGTGCCAGCCGAGTCGAGTCGGGACCGAGTGGCCTGCCTGGAGGTCGCCGCCGGGCGAGGTGGCCGCCGATGCTGGGCACAAACGGGCCGGCCGCCCCTGACTAGATCGCGCCTGACATGGCGCGCACACTTTTGCTGCAGAAGCGTGCGTCCGGCACTTGTGACACGTTGTCGCAGCATGCGGCGGGGGATCGTGCGGAGATCGCCTATTCAGGCTGCCGCGCGAGAAGGGCCGGTATGGACATCCAGTGCGCGCAGGCGCGATGCTGTCCATGACCGATTGCCTGCTGACGGGGGCCATGATGGAGCCAGATGCAAAGCCGGCCATCGTCTTGATTCACGGTGCGTTCGCCGATGCCTCCGGATGGTCAGAAGTCATCCAGCGCTTGTCCGCGCTGGGCTACCGCGCGTACGCGCCGGCGAATCCTCTGCGGGGCGTGATCAGCGACGGCGACTACGTGCGCACATTCCTCAGCACGATCGAGGGCCCGGTCGTGCTCGCCGGGCACTCCTACGGCGGCTCGGTGATCACCAACGCGAGCGTCGGCGCGCCGAACGTCCGGGCCCTGGTCTATATCGCAGCGTACGCGCCCGACGAGGGCGAGACGCTGGCCGCGGCCGGCGCGCTCGACGGAGCATCGAACGACCTGGCCGG
>JBKQQQ010000829.1:0-3787 GCA_052144275.1 Streptosporangiaceae bacterium | reverse complement strand
CCCACTCTGTCCTTTCCCATAGGGCCACGTGGACGGCCCAGTCGGTGCGGCCCGGCTCGCCGAACTCCCTGGTGCCGTCGAGCGGGTCGACGATCCAGACCCGGCGCGCGCTCAGCCGCGCGGGGTTGTCGGCGCCCTCCTCGGAGAGAACGACGTCGCCGGGGCGCCGTTCGGCTAGCTCCCGGGTGAGGAACTCGTGCGACAGCCGGTCGCCCGCCTTGCGCAGCACGTCAGGGTCCCCGCCGTGGGCCCGCAGCTCGACCAGCCGCCGGCCCGCCTGCTCGGCCAGGTCACGGGCGAGCAGGTGATCGTCGCCGATGATGTCGCCAGTGATGTCGCCAGTCATCGAGGCAGCTCCTCGGGCCAGTCGGCGTGGTAGATGTTCTGGGCGTCGGCCAGGCCCTTGGTGATCAGCGTCTCGGTGGCGTCGGCGGCGCGGTCGATGAATAGCGGCAGGTCTTTGCGTTCGGCCGGGCTGAAGTCCCGCAGCACGTAGCTGGCGGCCTCCATCCGGCCCGGCGGCCTGCCGATGCCGAACCTGACCCGGTAGTAGTCGCGCGTGCCGAGGGCCTGGGTGATCGAGCGGAGACCGTTGTGACCGTTGTCGCCGCCGCCGAACTTCAGCCGCACCGCGCCGAACGGGATGTCGAGCTCGTCGTGGACCACCACCAGCCGGTCCGGCGGGATCTTGTAGAACGCGGCCAGCGCCGCGACCAGCTTGCCGGACAGGTTCATGTAGGAACGCGGCCGGGCCAGCGTGACGGGAACTTCGCCGAGCCGCCCCTCGGCGATGTCGTTGCCCGACCGGTGCGCCTTGAAGCGCACTCCGGCCCGCCCGGCGAGCAGGGCCGTCACCATATGCCCCGCGTTGTGCCTGTTGCCCGCGTACTCCGGCCCCGGGTTGCCGAGGCCGGCGATGATCCAGCGTTCTCCGGTCAGCCGGCCTGCGCCCCTTCGCTGTCGGCCGCCTGGTCAGCCACCGCCTCCGGCGCCTCCGGCACTTCCCCTTCGGCTTCCTCTTCGGGCTGCTCCGCGGTCGTCCGGGCGATGACGGCCAGGACCAGCGTCTCCGGGTCGACCTGCAGGCTGACGCCCGGCGGCAGCTTCAGGTCGCTGGCGTGCACCGCCTGGCCGATGTCCATGCCGTCGACGTCGACGTCGATGCCCCGCGGGATGTTCGTCGCCTCGGCTTCCACCGGGATCTGCACGATCTGCTGGTTGAGCATCCCCTCGCCGGGGGCGATCTCGCCGGTGATCCGGATCGGCACCTCGATGGTGACCTTCTCGCCGCGCCGGACCAGGATCAGGTCCACGTGCTCGATGATGTTCCTGACCGGATCGCGCTGCACCGCCTTCGGCAGGGCGATCTCACTGCCGTTCTTGAGTCCCTCAAGGCGCAGCAGCACGTTCGGCGTCTTCAGCGCGAGCATGAGGTCATGCCCGGGCAGCGTCAGGTGGCGGGTCTCGGTCCCGTGCCCGTACAGCACGGCGGGCACCAGGCCCTCGCGGCGGCTACGGCGGGCAGCCCCCTTACCGAACTCGCTACGAGTCGCGGCAGTGATCTTGACCTCGGGCACGGTGCTTTCTCCTCACCTCAACGTGCGATGCGCGTTCGAAGTGTAGCCGAGAACGCGAGCACGTGCGGTGCGGGACCGGCCCGACCGTGCTCTCCTGACGAAGCAGGTGCCGGCCATAGAGCCACCCGGCCACGCCGCGCGTGGCCAGCGGAGAAATCTATTACCGCCGCTTCATGTCCGGGCGGCCCACTCAACGCCACGTCAGTATCGGCTGTTCAAGAACCGTTTCCACGCAGTTCACCTCTTCCGGCTTGCCCGTCTCGCCAATATGCCCGGGCCTTAAGAAGGTCCCGTTCTGGCGACAGGCAACGTGCAATAAAGAGGGTTCGGCGTGACCCGAAACGAAAATTGGCCGGACAGATCTTTTGATCATGTCAGGGGCGGTGCGGATCGAATAGAAAGAGCCAGGTGAGGCGAGTCCGCCGCACCCCTGGAGCCGGATCCTGCCCGTCGGCGGGCCACGGGCAGGATCGCGGCCCGAGCCGGACTGTGCGCGCGGGCGCGGGCGGATGCGGGCGTTCCGCATCCGCACGCACCCTGCTGCTCAGGTCAGCCGTGCGGCATTTCCTCGGGCTCGATACCCTCGCCGTCTTCGTCGTCTTCCTCGCTGTCGTCGTCCTCCTCGTCGTCCTCGGGCTCGCTCTCGGTCGCCTCGAGTTTGTAAAGCTCAGCGAGTTCCTCGGCGCTTGCCAGTTCCTCGGCAATGGCTGCATTCCCCATGGTGGCCCCTCTCGTTTCTCGGCCCCCGGAGGATAAATACGGGGGAGACGCGCAGCATCGTATCGGGGCACAGCTGTGGCCTAATGGGAATTCAAGAAATGCCGGATGTGACCTGCTCGGCGCGGATCTCCGCCGCCTGGGCGCTGTCGCCAAGTTCGTCGAAGAGGGCCGCCGCCCGGGTCCACGATTCGCGCGCCTCCGCTACGAGGTCGCTGCGAGCCTGCGCGCGGCCGAGGAGCCTCAGCGTGACCGCCTGCCGGTGCCAGTTGCCAGCCGTCCGGTGGCTCGTCAGCGCCTGGCGCAGGCAATCCAGCGCATCCGCGTCGCGTCCCAGGGACAGGTAGCAGCGCCCGAGACAGTACAAGGCGTAACCAGCGCCATCCGGATTCTCTATCTCGGCGAACGTACGACGGGCTTGCTGCAGCGGATCGATAGCCTCCGCGGCGCGGTCAACGTCTAGGAGAGCCGCCCCGAGGTTGGTCAACGCGACCCCTTCACCGTACCGATTACCCACGTCCCGGTTCAGGTCCAGGGCCCGGCGCAGCAGGCCGAGCGCGTCATCCGCGCGTCCCAGCCGCTGATAGGCGTCGGCGAGGTTGTTGGCGGCCTGCGCCTCGCCCATCCGGTCACCGACCTCGCGCCTGATCGCGAGCGCCTGCTCGATGTAGCCGATGCCTTCGGTGTTGCCGGTGAATCCGAGGGCCAGGCCAAGGTTGTTCAGCACCCACGCCTCGCCCTGGCGGTTGCCCACGCGGCGGGCACTTTCCAGCGCGATAAGGTGCGTGCTGATGAGATCCGCCCAGTTGTCCCGGCTGTTGAAAACCGGGAACAGCGGGGCGGGCAGCCGCCAGGCCATCTCGTGCAGGCCCGTAGCGGAAGCCTGACCGGTTGCGGCCACCAGGTTGGCACGCTCGCTGTCATACCAGGCCAGGGCGTCCTCGGCGGCGGAGAAGCCCAGTGACGGCTGATCGCCTTCTTCCGGGTCGAGCGGCATGTTGTAGCGGTGGGGCAAGACGGCGGTGGCGGCCGCGTCGGCTGTGCGCATGTACCAGGTGAGGAGGCGGCTGACCGCGGCCTCGCGGTCCGGCGCGCGCAGGTCTGCCGCTGCTCGTTCGGAAGAATAGACCCGGAGCAGGTCGTGAAACTTGTACCTGTCGGGGGCCGTTGACTCGAGCAGGTGCGCATCCACCAGCGTCTCGAGCGCGTCGGCGGCCAGGAACTCCTGCGTGCCGAACAAGGCCGCGGCCGCGGCCGACGAGATCGTGGATCCCTGCCACAGGCCGAGCAGGCGGAACGCGTGCGCTGGATCGATGCTCTTGGCGTCTTCGCTGGCGGGCAGGCTGGCGAAGCTCACCTGGAAGCTGGCCCGGACCGCGAGGTCCCCGACCCGCATCTCATCGAGCCTGCGGTGCACGTCGCGGAGACGCTCCGCCATGGCCTGGATGCTCCAGCCGCTGCGGGTGGCCAGCCGCGCCGCGCAGATCCTGATC
>JBKQQQ010000828.1:0-5821 GCA_052144275.1 Streptosporangiaceae bacterium | reverse complement strand
TCAAGTCCCCCCTCGGACACGGTAATTCTTCATCACCGGCAGGCTTCGAGCATGCTGGACAAGGCGAATTCCGGCCGCCGTCCGCACCTCTAGGCCGCAATCCACGAAACTTCTCACTGACCAGGACTGAGCTTCCACAATGCGGCTATCGACAGGGCGCGTATGCCCCCGTCGAATGACAGGGGTTTCTCCTCCGGCGTAAAAGGATTAGCCCGGCCCTGAAACGGCTCCCAAGACGGCGCGACAAGTGACGCAGTCCCCGGAAGTCTTCGCCGCGCACGGTCTCCGACGCTTTGACCTCGACACCGACGATGTTACCGGTCGCGTGCTCTAGGACGATATCGACCTCAACCTGGTCCCGGTCACGGTAGTGAAAGAGTTGCACTGGCTCCTCGCACCAGGTGAGCTGGCGGGCGATCTCGCTGATGACGAAGTTCTCCAGCAACGGCCCGGCGGGCGCGGTCGGATCCTTCGGCCGGCTCGGGGAAAACCCGGTTAGCCGACCGCCCAACCCCCTACCGGTAACGATCAGCTTGGGGCGTAGCTACCGTACGTGCGGTCAGGTTCGACGACCACGCCGGAATCCGCCTGATCACGAATACCAGCTCCAGCAGGTCCAGGTACCTGGACAGGGTTGGCCTGGGTATTCCGACGTCGCTCGCAATCGACTGGACGACGGCTATGGTAGCCATTCGGGCGGCGACCACGTTGAGCAGCCTGCCATTGCAGCTGGCTGCTCGATGTCGGAAATCTGGCGGACATCCCGGGTGACGAGAAGTACAGCACTCAAGCGACGCTCATGAGCGATCTGCCGCCATGCTCATGAGTGATCTGCCGAATGCGCCGTGAGCAATCTGCCGAACGAATGATGGACGTTCTGCCAACTCCATCGCCACACTGAACCTTTTCATCCTGATCTTGAGGTGGCCTTATTCATGCCGTAGGGCTGTGTCAGGCAAGGTTCACCTGGCGGAGGATGAGGCGGTGCGTGTTGTCGTGGTGTGGTGGGCGGCAGCGCTGGGGCAGCTGCCGGGCTTAGGCGACTGTGGCGGTGACCAGCAGGACGAATCCGGCGAGCGTGACGAGGGTCCGGATGAGGTGGCCGCCGAGCCAGCGGGTGCGGAGCCGTTCGACGTCGGCGGCGGACAGGTCCGATCCCGGGCTGGTGAGCCGGCGCTGGATGGGAACCAGGCCGGCGATAGAGCCGGCCAGGATGGCGGCGAGGCAGGCGGCGGCGAGTGCGGCGAGGGTCCGCGCGGTGCCGTGCGCGGTGACGGCGAAGCCGATTGTGGCGGCCAGGCAGGCCAGGAGCAGCGCGGGCTGCAGCTGGTCCATGCGCCGCAACGTGTACGCGAACTCCGCGCGGAAGGTTGCGGGGTCGGCCGTGCGCCAGGCGGGCGCCCGTTCCCAGGTGATCGGGATGATGCCTGCGGCGAACAACGCCCCGCTGATCAGCATCGCGATGGACCATGAGTCTTTCATGACGGCGTTACCTTTCTGCGCCCGGCGGCGCGGGCGATGCCGGTGCGGCCGCGCCGGGCGCGGCGGCAAGGCGGCCGGCGCGCTGGGCTTCGCGCTGGCCGGCGGCGTTCATCACTGGTCCTGGTGCACGACCTGGTACAGCGAGGCGTGGAAGGGGAAGGGGACGGGCGCGGCCGTGAACCCGGGCTGGGAGGTGGCGGCCTGGAAGGCCTGCGGCGACTGCCAGACGGCGACGTTGACGAAGCGGAAGTCCGCGGCAGGCGACAGGCTCCGGTGCAGGCGGGTCGACAGGTACCCCGGCTGGGTGGCGAGGAACGCGCGGGCGCGCTCCCAGGCGGCCAGGAACGCCTCGTCTTGTCCGTCGGGCACCTCGAACGCGTTGATCAAGACGACTGCTTCAGGGTTCATGATCGGCTCCTTTTCTGCGTGTGCGGCTGGCTGGGATCGGCTTCGAGCCGGGTGCATAGCTCGCCGAGAACGTGTGCGGTCGTCTCGAGGTCGGAGCGGGCCAGGCCCGCCGCGAGCTGGTTGACCCAGGCCGCCTGCTTCTGGTCGACCGCCTGGTAGATGGCCTGGCCGGGTTCGGTGAGGCGGACCAGCTGGGAGCGCTGGTGGTCTTCGTTCGGGACGAGCTCGACCACCCCGTCGGCGAGCAGGCGGTTGACGGTCGTGTGCACGCTCTGGCGGGTCAGGCCCATGCGGCGGGCGATCTGCGGCACCGTGAGCGGCCGCTGCGCGTACGCGATCGCCCCGAGCACCTGCCAGCGCGCCGAGGTCAGGCCGTGCTCGGCTGAGAGCAGGTCGCCGGCCGCGAGCAGGAGCCCGTTGACGCGGAACGTGGACAGGATCACCTCGGTGGCTGTCTCCCCTTCGCGTGTCCGGGTCCCGGCTGCCTGAGTCATGTCAGGATTCTGACATCATGTCGTATACCTGTCAAGATAGGTTGAGGCGTAGCCGCGGGCTAGCGAACGTTGGGTGACGTGGTAGTGAGCGTTTTCATCCAGCGATTGCGCGGGACTGAAGAACGTGAATCGCCTTGGCCAGCTGCCCTGCCCGCCAGGGACAGCAGCGGAGCTTGCGCACGATGCGCCAGTAGCAAACCACTCTCCGCGTGGGGCTGCCGCCGACGCGCGTTACGAGTGAGAGGCCGTGGTCTGAACCTTTGCCACAAAGGTCTGCCACTCGTCCGGGCTGAAGCTCAGCGCCCCGCCATCGGGGTTCCTGGAGTCTCGTACCGCGACCTTGCCACTGCGGGTCTTGGCGACCTCCACGCAGTTCGCCTGGCTGTTGCTGTAGCTCGACTTGCGCCACGGGGTGGTCACGTCATCGTGGTTCATCGTTCTACCTCCACGTCACTGACGCTGCTCAAGCCGTTGCCTGATCCGCGTTGCCGAGGCAGCCGGGCTGAACGCAGCGCTCCGCAGCGCGCCGAAGATCAGCGTGTAACTTTCCGGCTTCGACAGCCTGGATAAACGCTCGCCACTCGTCCCTGGTGAACACGAGGATCGGTCCCTCTGGGTGCTTGGAGTCACGGACGGCTCGGCCGTTGGACGCATTCAGGATGCGATACGACAGGGACAGGATCACAAAGGAGCGGCGTGGCCGCCCCGAGATAGCCCTGAGCATCGGCGGATAGGAGGCGACAGCCTCGCCATAGCCGCCCGGCCTGCTTCTACCCTCCTTGAGCTCGTGCGCCGCGGCAGGCTGCCGGGAAGCGCTTCAGGTTTGCGTCATGTAGCTCATGCAGTATGGCGGTATGCACCTGCTCAGGGTGTCCGGCTGGGTTGCCGTCATCATCGCCGCGCCCGCCGTGCTGATCATCGCAGTGGCGGTCGCTCACCGCGCATCCGCGCCGCCGCCGCGGTCGCCCCGCGTCGGCGGGACCGCCCCGGCGGTGAACTCGCATCCGACCGTCGCCGGCACGAACGCCGGAGGCCAAGGCCTGGGCACGGGCACAGGTGTGGCCATCGACCCGGCCTATTTCAGCCCGGGCGCATGCGTCGCGTTTGCTCCCGTGGCGGGGAACCGGCACCTGACCGTGTTCCTGGACGCGGGCCACGGCGGGCTGGACCCAGGAGCGGTGGGCATCACCAGCACCGGGAAGGTGATCGACGAGGCTGACCAGACCCTGCCCGTGGTGCTGGACACCACGGCGATCCTGCGGCGCGCGGGCTTCCGGGTGGTGGTGTCCCGGACCGGCCCGACGACGGTCCTGCGGCTGGGGCCCGGCGACGTGTCCGGGCACCTGCTGACGGTCACCGGCGCACACGACGACGTGGCCGCCAGGGACGTCTGCGCCAACATGGCGCATGCGGACGTCCTGGTTGGTGTCTATTTCAACTCTGGCGGCGCGGACAACGCCGGCTGCGTCACCGCCTATGACCCGGCCCGGTCCTTCGCCGCCGGCAACCTGCGGCTGGCCGGCCTGGTGCAGTCCGACGTGCTGGCCGCGATGAACGCGCAAGGCTGGCAGATCCCCGACGGCGGAGTCCAGCCCGATCAGGGGCTCGGTTCCTCGCTGACACCCGCGGACCTGGCCTACGGGCACCTGCTGCTGCTCGGCCCGGCTGAGAAGGGCTACTTCAGCACGCCCAGCATGATGCCGGGGGCGCTGGTGGAGCCGCTGTTCATCACCGACCCGTTCGAGGGCTCGATCGCCGCCAGCAGCCGTGGCCAGCAGATCATTGCGGCCGGGCTGGCCCGCGCCATCGAACAGTACTTCGTCCCGCAGCCCGCGCCATGACCAGTCCGCCGCGTGCGAGCCGGCCAGCGGGCCGGCCCCGCGCAGCTGGGGCGGCACCGTACCCGCGCGTGACAGGGCCCGGTCACAGGAAAGAGCGCATGATGCGGCGGGCGTGGGCCACCGTCGCGCTGGCCGGGCTGTGCGTGACGGCCGCATGCAGCTCCTCATCGGCCGCGACGCCCGCAGCCAGCCAGGCCGGCGGTAGTTACCCGGCCAGCACGCCAGCCACCTCGCCGGCCCGGTCCGGCTCGGTTGCTACGGCCGGACCCAGCCGCCCGGCCGGCACGCCCACGGCCAGAGCCCATGTCGCCCCGGACCCCTGCCCGACCGCCCTCCGAGTCCCTCAGCAGGTGCCGGGCTCCACGGGTTGGGTGCCCATCGGAAGGTTGGTATCGGGCTGCAGCGCGCTCTATGAGACGCATGTCGGCACCGTCTCCATCGTCTGGTTGGA
This sequence comes from Streptosporangiaceae bacterium, assembly GCA_052144275.1. Lineage (GTDB taxonomy): Bacteria > Actinomycetota > Actinomycetes > Streptosporangiales > Streptosporangiaceae > Palsa-504. The sequence goes on along the minus strand of JBKQQQ010000828.1, from coordinate 1,145 downwards.
CCCCCGCCTGCTCTCATTCACGCTCTACTCCCGCTCGCTGATCCCCGGCGGCGGCCCCTACCTGCGCACCGCACCGATCAGCGAGGCCGATGCCCTGAACCTCGTCGCCGCATTCAACTCCGGCTTCAAGGATGGCGACTCCCATGGCGGCTACTTCGCCGAGGGCAGAGCCGAGGTCCCGCTGGTCGATGGCATCGCCTCAGCGGTGATCTATACAGACGGGACGATGCGGATCGGGACGTGGGGAAGCGAGGTCTCGATGACCCCCGACGTCGTCTCCGTCCGACAGAACATGACGCTTCTGATCGACAACGGGGTGATCAATCCCGCCACGTCCTCGGAGCCATACTCGTCGTGGGGTATTACCTGGCCGGGAGGGCCCACCACAAACCGATCGGCGCTGGGAGTGACAGCGCAGGGAGCAGAGCTCTTCGCCGGAGGAGCGGGCCTGACCGTCCCTCAGATCACGCAGGCTATCGCCAGTGCCGGCGCAGTGCGCGCGATGGAACTCGACGAGAACGACATCTACCCGAACTTCTCGATCTTCACGCCGGCGCTGGGCGCACCTGCAAGTGCTCGCAACGGGACCGAGGTCGTGCCGGGATTCTCTGGTCCCAAGCGGTACTTCACGGCCAGCTGGAATCGGGACTTCTTCGCTGCCTCCGCTCGACCACCCGCTCCCCTCACACAGCACCGGCAACAGCGCGGCTGACCGGCGGCGTTCTCTACACGCCGTCCCGTGGCCGCCGCGCCGCCCGTGAGCCACGCGGATCAGCCAAGAGTCCGCCGTGTCTGGGCGGTTCGCTGCGGGGTCGCCCGGTGCGCGAGAGCCCCCTTGACGGCTCGCCGTCGCGGGCGGGTGCGGGCACTGTGCGGACGACGTGCTCACCCTGCGCGGCACGCAGATCCTCCAGATCACCGCCTTCCTCACCCCAGGCGCCTTCGCCGGCTTCGGCTTCCCCGCCGTCCCGGATGAATTACTGGCTGCTGACCATGGCCAGTTCGGTCAGCAGGTCCGTCACCCGGGCCCGGTACTGCGCGACGTTGGCGAGCTTGATGTTCTCGTAGCCGCGAACGAGGTCGGGCAGCCGGGCGATCTCGACGGCACGCTGGTAGGTCTCGGCGCTCAACTGACCCAGGAGATC
>JBKQQQ010000827.1:0-17879 GCA_052144275.1 Streptosporangiaceae bacterium | reverse complement strand
GTGCACGGCTCGCCGGTGATGCAGGCTCGTCACATCGAGGTCCACGGCGCCCTCCGCGGGAGCACTAGTGATTGACGGTTCACTAATGTGTTACTATACGAGCCCGGCCCGCCGCTGTGAAGCGCTGGTGTAGCAGTAACATTCCCTGCTCTAGCGGTGTGACTCGCTGCTAGAGCGGAGGAGTGCTGCGATGACGGACGCGGTCAGCTACCGGGTGGTCAACAGTGTCGCCTGGCTCACCATCGAGCGGCCTGAGGCCCGCAACGCGCTCAACGCGGCCGTGCGGACGGGCCTGTACGCCGGGGTCCGGCGCTTCAACAACGACGACACCGCCAAGGTCCTGGTGCTCACCGGCGCCGGGGAGAAGGCGTTCTGCGCCGGCGGCGATCTGAAGGAGATGGCCGAGGCGGCCCTGACCGTGCCGCCGCCGGACTTCGTCCCCCAGTTCGGCCGCAACATCGAGGTCGCCAAGCCGACGATCGCGGCGGTGAACGGCGTCGCGTGGGCCGGCGGGTTCCTGCTCGTCCAGTGCTGCGACCTGTGCATCGCCGCGGACACCGCGACGTTCGCGATCAGCGAGGTGAAGGTGGGCCGCGGCGCTCCGTGGGCCGCGCCGCTGTCCTGGCTCATCCCGCCCCGGATCGCGCTGCAGATACTGCTGACCGGCGACCCGATCACCGCGCAGCGCGGGTACCAGATCGGCCTGGTCAACGAGGTCGTGCCGCTCGCGGACCTGCGCTCGCGAGCGCAGGAACGGGCCGAGCGGATCGCCGCGAACGCCCCGCTGTCCGTGCTGGCCGCCAAGCGCACCGCGTACCTGTCCAGGCCGGATGTCTTCGACGAGGCCGAGCGGATCTGGGCGCCCGTCTACCACAGCGCGGACGCCCAGGAAGGACCGGCCGCGTTCCGCGACAAGCGGCCGCCGGTGTGGACCGGCCGCTGAGCCACGCACCGGCCTGGCTCAGGCTGCGGATCTTAGCGCCGCACGTCAACCAGGGCGGCACAGGCCGGCCGCTGGCCGGTAGCCCGGAACCGGACTATGGGCCGGGTCGCACGGCACCATAGCCATGACACGGTTTCGGCCATGTGGCCAAGCTGCTCGTCGGCACGCCGGATCTCGGCGGCGGTCTTGGGTCGTTCGGCCTGGTAGATCTGGTAGGAGTGATACGGCATCATGGTTTAGCTCCTGGCGTACCCCGTGGTTATCCGCGTTCCGGCCGGGCTGGCCGCCGCGCGCGGCCTAGCACTCGCCGACCCGGCGGTATCAGGTTCTATGATCGAAATTACGGCTAAGACCTGCCCGGCCGCATCGTACGAATGCCTTATCTGCGGGCCGCTTCAGGGCTTAGGGCGAGTAGGCGACGACTTAGGCCCACGGGCGGGGCCGGCGGTACGGCCCCGCGCTTAGTGGTGGCCTCCTGGGCGCTAAGTTACGAGGGGCGGCCCTGACGGAGGTGAGCGCCGAGGTGACCACGGCAGACGGACTGTGGCTTCGTTTCCTGTCCGGGCCGGACATCGACTCGCTCGGCCTCTCCTATGCCGAGATCGTCGCCGCTGTCGAGGACGCCGTGCGCGCCCACGGCGACGGGCGCGCGGTCGTTGAGCCCAGGGTGCACCTCGTGCCGGATAACGACGGCGCCGGTCATTTCAACGTACTCCGCGGCCATCTGCCTGCGCCTAGCCGGCCCACGTCCGGCGTGAGCGGCGTCAAGGTGGTCGGTGACTTCGTGGCCAACTACACCGCCGGGCTGCCCAGCGAGCTCGGGCTGCTGACGCTTTACGATCCGGAAACCGGCGTTCCGCTGGCGATCATGGATGCCACCCTGATCACGGCCTGCCGGACCGGCGCCATGACCGCCGTGGGCGCCCGCTACCTGGCGCGGCCAGAGTCCCGGGTGCTCGGGCACGTCGGGGCACGCGGTACCGCCTTCTGGAACGTCGTGCTGCTTGACGAGATTTTCGACCTGGACGAGATCCGAGTAACCAGCCGCCGTCCCGAGTCCCGCGAAGCATTCGCGCAGCAACTGGCCACCGTCACCGGCACCCGCGTCCGGGTTGCCGCCACGGCCGAAGAGACCTTCGACGGGGCCGACATCCTGGTCGAGGCGTCGCGGCTCACCGAGCCCGAGCCATTGCTGCGCACCGAGTCGGTGAAGCCCGGTGCCTTCGTCGTCCCGTACGGCACGGTCAGCGCCGTGGAACTTGACCTCCTCGACGTGATGGACAAGGTGGTGGTGGACGACTGGCGGGAAGCGCAGTCCGGACGGTTCGGCGCGCTGCGCCGCCACGTGGACACGGGCCGCCTCTCGGCGGCGTCGCTACACGCCGAGCTGGGTCAGGTCGTCACTGGCCGACGGCCCGGCCGGGAACGAAACGACGAGCGGATCCTGCTCTGGCACCGCGGACTGGCCATCCTCGACATCGCCGTAGGCCTGGCCATCCTGCGGAAGGCCGAGCAGCAGGGCACCGGAACGATGCTGCGGTACCGCTGATGATGCCGACCCTGACGATCACCCAGGCCGGTGACGCGGATCTCGGTCTCATCCGGGCCGTTGCCGCCGGCCAGGCCGTCAGCATCGCCCCAGCCCTGCTCGCGGCGGTGCAGCAGCGCTGCACCGAGGCCCGGCAGGCGCTTCGCGACGGGCGGGCGGTGTATGGCGTGAACACCGGAATGGGGGCACTTTCCCCGGTTCGCCTGACCGAGCAGCAGCAGCTTTCCCACCAGCGCAACCTGCTGCTGGCTCGGGCCACGGGCGGTCCGCCGTGGCTGAGCCGACCCGATGTCCGGGCGGTCATCACCGTGCGGCTGCTGACCTTCCTCTCCGGCGATGCCGCCGTGTCGGCCGGGCTCTGCCAGCGGCTCGCCGATTTCCTCAACTACGACATCGCGCCGGCCGTGCCCTGCGCGGGCGCGGCGGCCGCAGGCGAAATCATCCAGCTCGCGCACGCGTTCGGGCCTGTCGTCGGGATCGGCCAGGTGCTCGGGCCGGACGGCGACCTGATACCTGCCGACGAGGCGCTGAGCGGTCACGGGCTGACCGAGTTCAGCCTCGGCCCGAAAGAGGGCGTCGCCCTCATCCAGGGCGTACCCGGCACCACCGGACTGTCCGTGCTCCGGCTCGGCGAGGCCGCCGCGCTGGCCTCGCTGATGGAGGCGGCCACGGCGCTGTCCATCGTCGTGGCCCGGGCGCCGCGCGATCCCTACCGCGCCGCATGCGGGCGCGGTGACGACCTCCTGGCTGTGGTGCTCAGACGGATCCGCGAGGTCGCGGGCGACGACCCGTCGCCGCGGTCCCTGCAAGCGCCGGTGTCGTTCCGGGTGGCCGGACCGGTGCTCACCCAGGTCCAGCGGGCCGCCGGTCAGCTTGAGGCGGCCACCCGCCGCGCCCTGATCGGGGTCACCGACTCCCCCGCCTATCTCGACAGGCGGTTCACCAGTACCGGCGGGTTCCACGGAATCGACCTGTCCGCGCACTGCGACCAGCTCACGGCGGCGTTGTGCCATGCCGCGGAGGTGGCGGCGGCGCGCCTGCACCGGCTGATGGATCCCAAGGTCACCGGGCTGCCCCCGCAGCTGGCCCGCGAGCCGGGCCCGCAGGCCGGCCTGACGGCAGTTCACAAGCGCGCCGCCGGAGAGGTCCACGCCATGAGGCGGCTGACCGCCGCGACCGCGGTAGGGCTGATCGAGACGTCCGGTGGCCAGGAGGACGTGCAGTCGTTCGCCTGGGAGGCCGCCGGGAAACTCCGGACCGCGTTGCGCCATGCCCGCGCGGTCACCGCGTGTGAGCTGCTAGCCGGCTACCAGGCGGCGGCGCTCTCCGAGCGTCCGCCGCCGCCCGGGTGCCGGGCGCTGCTGGACTGGCTGACTGTGATCATCGGTCCGATCGATGGCGACCGCCCGTTCGGGGAAGAAATCGAGCGCCTGATCCAGGCGTCCTGGCCTCCGGCCTGACACCGCCTCCGGTAGCCGCGGGCCGGGGGACAGCGCGGGCGCATTACAGTTTCCAGGTGGCGGATGATCCGACTGGGCGGGTAGACAGCTGGCTCTGGTCGGTGCGGCTGGCCAAGACACGCTCAGCGGCCTCCAGTGCCTGCAAGGCCGGGCACGTCAGGGTCAACGGGGTACGCGTCAAACCCGCTCACTCGGTCCGGGCCGGTGACGAGGTCCGGCTCCGCCAGGACGGACGCGAACGCATAGTGGTCGTCACGCAGGTCATCAACAGGCGAGTCAGCGCGCCCGTGGCCGCCGAGTGCTACATCGACCACAGCCCGCCCCCTCCGCCACGCGAAACAGCCATCCCAGTGGCCGTCCGCGGGCGCGGTACGGGCCGACCGACCAAGCGTGAACGCCGCAGCATCGACAAGCTGCTCGGACGGACAACCCGCTGAGGGCTACCGGACGTCGAGCCCGGTGACCGCGCGGCCGATGATCATGCGCTGGATCTCCGAGGTGCCCTCGAAGATGGTGAAGATCGTGGACTACGCGACAGTTTCCGCAGGTAGATGGCCTGCAGGGTGGCCAGATATCAGCACGGATTCAGCACCGGTCATCGCCGTTCGGCCGACGGCGGCCGAGTGGGCGCAAGACGTGGACGATGCGCCAGCCATCGGCGCCCGGACGAGCGGGCGATGAACCCTCGTACGTCGGCCGTACAGTGGACACCGGAGATCCGGCCGGGCGCAGAGATCAGACCTCGTGGGAGGCATGGCGTGGCGGACGAGTCGGCTGCTGACGCGATCCGTCGTCGGCTGACCGCATGCAGTGACGGCGACCATTCCGCCGTCCTGGCCGAGGAGGCCGTGGCCGAGGCCCGCCGCCTGGCCGCCGAGCGCGATCCGGGTGAGCTGAACTCCGCGCTGCTCGTGGCTCAGGTGTACTGGGCGCGCTACCTGTTCCGTGAGCCGCGTCCAGGAGCAGAGGAGGCGGACGAGGCGGACCTTGCTGAGGCCGTGCGCTGGTACGAAGCGATCTTCCCGTGGTCGCCCGAGTACGTGCCGCGCCCGCTCCAGGCCCGGCTTGCCGCGACGCTGCCACCGCTCGGCGACGGGCCGGTGGCGTGGGGCGACGAGGCCGCCCGTTACCTAGCCAGCGGTAGCACACGAGTGCAGGAGGTAGCTGACCGGGCGGTGCAGTTGCTTGAGGCGGCGGCGACCCGCGCGGCCGACGAAAGCGACCGGGCGAAGTACCTGGTCAACCTGTGCACCGCATACCTGGAGCGGCACATTGCCGTCGGCGATCCCGGCGATCTCCGCGATCCCGGCGACCTTGGCGATCTGGACCGGGCAGTCCAGATCGGTGAGGCGGCGGTGCGCCTTGCCGCACGGCTGGGGCCGGAGGTGCGGGCGGCCGCGGAGGCGGTGCTGTGCGGCGCGCTGCGGACCCGATTCGACGCGGCGGGCCGCGAGAACGACCTGACCGCGGCCATTGAGCACGGGCAGGCAGCGCTTGCCCGCTCCGTTACCGACGGTCCGCTGCTGGCGACATTGCGCTCCACCCTGGCCACCGCACTGCAGGCCAGGTACGGCCACGCGGGTGATCCGGCGGATCTGGACGAGGCGATCACGCTCGGTGCCCTGTCAGTCGACGGAGTTCCCGCCGATCGCGACCGGGCGGGGCGGCTGACCAACCTGGCCAACAGCCGTCGGCTGCGGTACTTGCGCACCGGCCGGGTGCCGGATCTCGATGAGGCGATCCGCCGCGGTGCGGCCGCGGTCGAGGCCGCTGGCCCGGACAATCCGGCGGCAGCCGGGATCCGCGGCAACCTGGCCATGGGACTGCTCGACCGATTCGACCTGACTGGCGTCCCGGCCGAGCTGGACGAGGCGATCGCACTCGCACGCTCGGCCGTCGAGCTCATACCCGACGGTCACCCGCAGCGGCCGGGCCTGCTGGCGAACCTCAGCACCGCGATCCGTAACCGCAGCCGGGTGCGGGCCTCGGCCGACAACTCCGACGAAGCGGTGCGTCTCGCCGAGATGGCGGTGGCCGCTGCGGCGCCGGACGACCCGAGCCTGCCGACCATCTTGTCCGCTCTCGGCCTGGCGCTCACCGAGCGGTTCAACGCCACCGGCGGTGACAAGGACCTCGGGCCCGCGATCGACGTGACCGAGCGTGCCGTCGCGCTCCTGCCCGCCACCAGCCCGGATCGGGTGCGCTGCCTGTCCGGCCTGAGCGACCTGCTGCGGCGCCGCTTCGAACGCCTCGGAGGTCACGCCGACATCGACGCGGCGATCGAGCGCGGGCTCGCGGCGGTGGCCGGCACGCCATCAGGGCACGTCCAGCGGCCGATATACCTGGCCCACCTGGCCAACGCGCTGCATGGCCGGTTCGAGCACTCCGGTACCTCCAACGACCTCGACCACGCGATTTCCGTCGCCCGCCAGGCCGCTGAGGAGGCGTCAGAAGACGATCCCGACCGCGGTTACTACCTGGTCAACCTGGGCGGCTTCCTTACTGACAGATACGTGCGGGAAGGCCGTGTCGCCGACATCCAGGAGAGCATCGTCACCGGGCGGGCCGCCGGGGCCGCCCTCGGCCCGGGGCGCCCGGAGCGGGTGGTCGCGCTGTCCAATCTGAGCGGCACGCTCGCTCGGCGCTTCTCCTACAGCGGCGACGACGCCGACTTGCGGATGGCCGTCGACCTGGCCGGCGAGGCGCTGGCCGGCAGCGGTCCCGGCCACCCGCTGCGCGGCCGGTATGCAGCCAACCTTGGCGTTATCAGGCTGATGTGCTACGAACGCGACGGGCAGGCGGAGACCCTGGCCGCGGCGCTCGCGGCCGCCGCCGAGGCCGTGCAGTGGACTCCCGCCGACAGCCTGTACCGGGGCGCGCGTATCGGGAACCACGCCGAGATGTTCGCCTCCGCCTACGCCCGTGACCATGACTCCCATTCCCTGGATCAGGCGCTCGCCCTGTTCGCCGAGGGTGCCGCGACAGCAACGGCCCCGGTGCTGCTGCGGGCCCGGCTGGGCCGTGCCATGGCGCGCCTCGCCGGCCGAGAGCGGCTGTGGCCGGCCGCGGCCGGGGCCTGGGCCCAGGTGCTTGAACAGCTGCCAGCGCTGGCCGATCGGCATCTGCTCAGCCGCGATCGGCAAGAGCACCTGCGGCTGCTTTCCGGGCTCGGGCCAGAGGCAGCGGCAGTCCAGCTACGACTCGGGAACACCGACGGAGCGTGGCAGGCGTTCGAAGCGGGCCGGGGTGTGCTGGTGAACCAGGCATTGCAGACGCACGCGGACGTGTCGGTGCTGCAAGCCCGCGACGGCGAGCTCTATGAACGGTTCGCGACGTTGCGAGCGGCGCTCAACGCCACTGACGGCGAGCAGGACGCGATAACCCTGTCGGTGAGCGAGCAGAACCGGCGGGCCACCGCCCGCCGCGCGGCGACGGCCGAATGGGCTCAGGTCATCGCGTCTGTCCGGCGGCTGCCCGGGCTGGCGAGGTTCGGGCTGCCGCCGGATCCGGCCGAGTTGCGCGAGGCTGCCGCTGAGGGCGCCATCGTGGCCCTCGACGTGACCGAGCTCGGTGCCGACGTGCTGTTGCTTACCCGCGACGGCGCCGACTCGTTCCGACTGGACGGAGTCGACCACGCACTCGCGGTGCGGCACGCCGACGCGTTCCTGGCGACGGGCGGCAACGATCCTGATGCGGATGAGGAGACCAGGCGCGCGGTGCTGACCTGGCTGTGGGAAGCGGTGTGCGAGCCAGTCCTGTGCCGTCTTGGGCATACGGCGCCGACACCGACCGAGGGACCGTGGCCGCGCGTGTGGTGGATACCGACCGGGCCGCTGTCGGTGCTGCCGGTACACGCCGCGGGCCGGGCCGGCGGCGGTGCAGTCATCGACCGGGTGATCTCCTCGTACACGCCGACCGTCAGCGCGCTGGTGCATGCGCGCCGCCGGATACCGCCAGGGCAAGTCCGGGCCCTGGCCATGGGCGTGCCGACGGTCCCGGGGCTGCGGAGGCTCACGCGCGCCGAGGCGGAGGCCGAAGCGGTCGCTCGCGCGCTCGGTGCGACGCCGCTGCTTGGTGCCGACGCCACGGCCCCGGCCATCTTGGCGGCGCTCGCCACCGCCACGCATGCGCATTTCGCCTGCCACGCGATGACCGATGCGCGCGACCCAAGCGCCAGCTGCCTGATGCTGGCCGACGGTCGGCTGAGCGTACGTGACCTGGCACCGGTGGTGGCCAACGACGGCTACCTGGCCTACCTGTCGGCATGCGGCACCGCATTCGGCGGCTCCGTGCTTCTCGACGAGCCGGTGCACATCGCGTCCGCTCTGCACGTCGCCGGGTTCGTGCACGTCATCGGGACGCTATGGCCGGTGGATGACGCCGTGGCAGACCGACTGACCCGCGCCTGCTACGAGTTGCTCGCTGCCGGGCATGATCCGGCGGCAGCCCTGCATACGGTGGTGCGCGGGCTGCGCGACGCGCAGCCCGATCATCCAGCCCTCTGGGCCGCACACGTGCACGTCGGACCGTGAGGCTCATGGCGGCAGTGATCCCGCTACGCGCCGATGTGGACGAAGGCGCCCCAGAGCGCCGGGCTCGTCGGGTATTGCGCGCGGAGCCCGCGAACCGCGTTGTGCAGGGCGACCGCGGGCGGGTGCCCCTCTCGCAGCGACCGGTAGAAGTTCTCCGCGATACCCGGAGCCGCGTCGTCGTCGATTCGCCACAGCGTGCCAATGACGTGCCGGAAGCCAACGAGCTGGAAGCCGGACGCGACGTGCAGGCTCTCATCGGCGAGCAGGCCTTCGCTCAGCGCGGTCGTGCAGGCCGACAGGTATGCCAGCAGGCGATCCGCCCACGGCAGCGCGGCGATATCACGCACCGCCAGCCGGCCACCGGACAGCAGCAGTGCCCCGGACGCCGGGTCGGTGAGATCGGCGACCGCGTGGCAGGCCAGGTGCGCTCGGGTCGCGTGCCGCAACGCGTCTCGTACCGCGGCTGGGGTAGCGCGGCCATCGAGAAGCGTCGTCACGTGCCCGCCGAGCAGCGGCCCTATCGCCGAGGCTTCAGCGGCGGCGCGAGGCAGCGGCGCCGCGCCTGCGGTCTCGGTCATGGCCACGATCACCGCGTCGGCCTCGAAGGGCGCCGGGTCCCTGGTGCGTGCGTCGATCAGCGTCCGCAGCGTCGTCGTGTAGGAGGAGATCACCCGGTCGAGCACGGCCGGTTCCCCGGGGTCGCGGCTGGCGGCCGCGTGCAGCGGCAGCGCGCTAAGCACGCCGGTGGGCATCCACCACAGCTGCCCAGGCACAGACCCGAGCGCCTTGAGGACCGGCGCGGACAAGGTCGTCCACAGCCAGTCAAGCACCTCGTGCAGAGCCTCATCAGGATCCCCGTCGACCGCCGTCGCCGCCAGGAATCGCTCGGCCTTCCGCGTTGCCTCCTCGTGGGTCAGCCCTGGCAGCGGGCACACCTCGATCCCGGCCGGGCGCACGATCAGCGCGTCGCATCGGTACCGCGACACGTTGATGATCACCACCGGGCCGTCGGCAGCCGCTGCCAGCAGGTCGCTGGGCCGCGGGACGGCGAGGAACCGTTCGTGCCCGGGAACCGTACGGCGGATCATGGCGATGAGGTCATCCCAGCGCGCTACCGCTTCCCTGCGCGCCGCGGCGGGATCCGCCATCATGGCTGGGTCAGCATCGAACTCGCTGCTTGGAGACGTGTCGGCGGCCATCAGCGTCGCGAGATGGCTGAACTCGGCTGCGAGGTCCGGGGCAACCCGGCGCAGCTCATCAACGTCACGGTGCTGCTCGATCGCCTGGCCGATGAGAATCCCGCGCGCCTGCTCGAGGATCAGCACCGCCCGTTCCGGGTCACGGCGCTGCACCGCCACCGCCGCGGCATCGGTGCCCAGGCTAGCCAGGCGTGCCAGCTGCCGGTGCCTGCTGTCCCAGCCGAACTGCCGCCCGGTCAGCATAGGCAGAAACTCAAGCGCCTGCGCGTACGCCGCGTCGGCGGCCTCCCAGTCGCCGCCCTCGGCGTTCAGCTGCGCGCAGTAGGCGGCCGCCGCCGCACGGATAAGCGGTGCGGTGCCGGCTGACCGCGCACACCGGGCAAAGGCTGCCTCGGCGGCGACCCGGTCGCCCCCGGTGCCGGTGCCGGCTAGCCGGTCCCGCTCATGCTGCAGCCGCAGCGCCACGGCGAGGTTGAAGTGACTGTCGCCGTCGCCGAGGATGCGGGCGGCTGATCGCGCCGTCACGAGGGCCGCCTCGAGATCGGGTTCCGCGCCGGTGCGCAGGTATCGTGCCCGCAGCGGGGCGGCCAGCTGCGACAGCCGCCTGGCCTGATCCGGGTCGTCCTGCGGAGTAGCCTTCACCGCGGCCAGGCCGGCTTCCAGGCAGGCCTGCAGGTCGGCTTCGTCCTCGCCGGCCTCATACCGGCGGAACAGCGCGAGCCCGAGGTTCGCTAGCAAGCCAGGTCGTTCCGGATGATCATCAGGGGATTTGGCGACGGCCGTGTTCAAGAGCCGGACCGCCTGATCGGCGTCCGGCCTCCGGCCGGTACTCTCAAACCGGCGCAGCAGCGCGGTGCCGAGCCCAGCCTGCCGGCGCGGTCGTGCCGGATCGTCCGGGCTGGTGATCTGCACGGCCTCGTCCGCGAGGGCGATCGCCTCGTTCAGGTCGGCCAGGTCCCAGGTCCACTCATATCGGGCGCGAAGCACGTTTGCCGTGTTGCCCAGCAGCAACGGGCGCAGCGGATGCCCGGCCGGGGTGACGGCGGCGGCGTCGCGGCTCACCTGGATCGCCTCGTCGCCTTGGTCGCGCTGGCGGGAGTACCCGAATTCGCGCAGCAGCGCCAGGGTCAGCGTGCCCAGCCGACGCGGCCTGTCAGGGTCCCCTGGCGCGGTCGCCGCGACCGCCTCGCGGGCCGTGCGGACAGCCCGCGACAGATCTCTCGGCTTCCTGGTCTGTTCGAAGCGAGTGCGATAGACGCCGCTGAGGTTAGCCTGGCAGCGGGCTCGCGAGGCTGGATGGTGGGCGCAGGCCCGCAGCGCCGCCCGTCCCGCGGCGAGCGCGGCGTCCAGGTCGGCAGCGTCGCCGAGGCGTTCATAGCGGTCTCGCAGCGCGGCGCACAGCCCGGTGTACAAGTCGGGCAGCTGCTCGGGTGACGGCCTAGCCGCGACCGCGGCCCTGCGCAGCTCGATCGCTGCCCTTAGCTCCTCGGGGGCATCGGTGCGCCGCCACCGCAGATGCCGGCCGACGGCGAGCAGCTGCAGCCCGTCGACGCGGATCGGCCCTTCAAGCGGGGCGGCTTCGAGGGCGCTGCCCGCCGCCGTGATCACTGCCTCAAGGTCGGCCGGGTCACCGTGCCTGACAAACCGCCGGTGCAGCGCTCTGCCCCGCAGCAGCTGAAGCCCGGCATATTCGGATGCACTCGGCGGCGCGTCTTGCAGGGCCGCGCGGGTCATCCGCTCTGCCGCCTCAGCATCGGTGCCCGGGTGGCTGAGCAGCACAGACGCCATGTACACGACGAGCATCAGCCGACTGTGGTGGCTCGCGGCCGCCGGCGCAGCCGCCATGACGAGCGCGATCGCCCTGTCCAGTCTCTCGCCGCTCGCCCCTCCGGTAGCAACACCGCTCAACATCACCGCGAGGCTCACCTGCATGAGGCACAAGTCCGGGTCATCCGCGGCAGCCCGCGCGATGGCCTCCTCCTGGCGTGTGATCGCCAGCTGAAGCAGCCTGGTCTCCCGGGTGGCCCTGAAGTGCTCGTAAAGCACGGAGGCGTACTTGGTCAGGCAAGCAGGCAACGCGGGGTCGCGGTCGAGGCCGACCAGGACCTTCTCCCACAGCCCCTCGGCGTGCGTCAGGTCGCTGACGTCGCCCTCAGCCGCGGTCAGATAACGCTCCAGCAGGAGGACGGCATATTGGATTCTTGCCGCGGTGGCGTCATCCACTGGCCGAGCGTAACAGCGACGCTTGCACGACGAGCGTCACCAGAACTCGTGCCGCATCCTCGTGCGCTTCAACGCACATCTCGGCTCATCGTCGACAGGGCGGGGGCGGACCACCCGGCCGCACTTGTTCGTCGCCAACGGGCACGTGAACACCTCATCCACCTGCGCATCGGCGTCGGCGGCGGCCCGGGTAGTCAGCGGCCTGCCATCGATCCTCAAGACCAGATCCCGGAACTCCTCGCCGCGGTCCTCGCCGTCGAACGCTGGCTGCCGAAGCGCATCGAGCCGGTCGACAAGCCCCTCTGGGCCCGCCTTTCGCGACAGCCGGGGCAGGTACTCGCAGAACCACTCGCGCCACGTCTCTGACTGCGCAGCCTGGCGGCCCGAGGCCGGCGTCAGGGCCAGCATCTCCGGCGTTACGGTCGTCGCCGCGGTGCGGGCTGGCAGATCCCCGCGAGCCAGCACGGCGCGAGTGGCGCGAGCCGCGATCCGCAGCAGCCACATGCGGTCGGCGGCGCGCGTGGAGGGGCGGCTGATCAGGAGCAGCGCGCACCCGGCCAGCGACAACCGCCACTGCGGACGCCAGTCGGTGAGCTGGACATGCTGGACGGCCCAGCGTTCCGCGACCCGCCGGATGCCGTCGGCAAGGTCCGCGAGCCATGCCGGAGCCAGCTCCGCCCAGCCGTCGTGCTCTTCGTCTGGACAGAGGAGCAGCCGCCCTATCGCCTCCTGCGCAGACTCATCGAGGTAGCGCAGTACCCGGGTCACGATGAAGAGGAGAAGGCCGGCGGGATCGCGGGCGAGCGGCGCCCGTGCCTGGTATTTCGCCAGGTCGATAAGGCGGAACGGCGAGTCCGCGGTCAGGGCGTTCACCGCCGCCAGGATGTTGCCGGTGTGCAGGTCGCCATGGGCCGGACCGAGCAGTGCGATGACCCGCAGCGCCGCCGCCGGCCCGTCATCGCGCAACAAGATGAACGGGTTGGGCTCCAGGTCACGATCGGGTCCGATGAGCAGCCAGTCGTGTTCAAGCCGACCGGCGATCGTGCGGAGCGGACGACCCTCATCGAAGCGGTTCTGCAGGTGCTCCCGTAGGTATCGCGCCGCGCTCATCGGCTCCGGGTCGGGCGAGCCGGCCCAGTCGTGCAGCACGACGCGTACGACCCGGGCGCAGAAGCCAACGAACGCCTCCGGCGAGCAGGAGACAGGCTCCTCGGTTGACGGGCCGGTCGCCGGGACCGCGCCGCCGGCGCTCACGCTAGCCAGCGCCTTCGACAGCACATCCAGATCGTCGATCTCGACGAGCTGGCCGACCTCGTCGAGCGGCATGGCGGCGACTCTCTGAAACATGATCCACCGGCCGTCGCCGACCGCGACGAGGTCGTGTCCCTCGGGGGCGAGCTCGGTCAGGTGCCGCCCGGCGAAGTCAGCTGGCGCGTCCCGCAGCGCCTCGCGCTGCCGCGCGAACTCGCTCCGCGCGAGTTCCTCATCGGGAATAGAGTCCAGTTTCAGCAGCAGCTTCGAGCCCCGCGCGCGTGCGCCGCCCGGCGAGCCGTGCAGGTCCCGCTCGAAGACGAAGGCCACAATCGCGCCGGACCAGCCTTCCGTGAGGCGGCGGTCGAGCAGCCACCGAAGCCCGCGCGCCGCGCCCCAGGCACGCAGCGCCGGCGAAGCGGAACCAAGGGTCTCCGCAAGCTGCGGATCCAGGATGTCTCCGGCCTCCATCGCATCCCCTCCGAGTTCAGCAGCTCGGTCACTGCTGACAATAGCCATTCAAACAGGGCTCAAGGGCCGACGTGCCAAAACCGCGTCCGTGTCCTCTGGCCTGCAGTTTCCTGAATCAGACGGTGATTCTCATGCCGCTTGCTCGTGCCGGTTGCCCAGCCCGCTGAGGATCCTGCGAAGGCTGCGGATTCCCCGGCCGCGAAGTGCGCCCCAGGTCCACGGGAGGTACATGGCAGGTATATGTCAGACTCGCGCCCCAGCGCGACTGGCTCGGCGCACGCTGCCCCCCGCCCGCGATAGTGCTCGCGTGGACAGTAACGCGCCGCGCTGGAGCGACGTGCACCAGGCCGGCTGGATCGCGGCGCGGCTCGCGCCATGGGAGGACGAGAACACGATCGTCGTGCCGGCCCGGTTTGAGGCCTACGCGCGGGTGCTGCACCCTGCCGAGACCCCGGGCAACGGAGATCGCCTGGTCCGCTGGGCGACACCGGTTCTCAGGAATTGCCGCGCAATTCGGCACGTCATAGCATTTCGCGGCATTATCCGGCACGGTGAGATTGGCAGAGCAGCGGACCCTTAATCCGCGGATACATCGACGCTGGCGGCCGACCCTCGCGTTGTCGTTCTCCCCGGTAAACTTGGGCAATCTCCCTGCCGCTTCCTTGTCACGCGGCGTGCCGGGCAGCGCCGATCGCGCCTCCGCTGCCGGGAAGTCGCCGCCCGTGCCCGTTCCCCGGTGATACGCCACGCTGCCGCGGCCCCGCAGCGCCGCCGGACGGGCCTGCCGGCGCCCGCCCGCCCGCACCCGCCGATCCCCCGGGCACCAATCCGCCCGGTGCCGCGGCCCGATCCCGCCCATAGCTGCCCGGGATTGGTCTAGACCTATGCCGCCCAGGTATCAGCACGGATTCAGCACGCGGTCCGGAAACGACGGGAAATAACCGGCACGTTTCGGACAATGCGGACACGAGAACGGGCCGCCCCACTCCCGAGTGGGGCGACCCGCCTTCCGTGCAGCGAATCCATAAAACCGCAGGTCAGGCTACCGGACGTCCAGCCCGGTGACCGCGCGGCCGATCAGCATCCGCTGGATCTCGCTCGTCCCCTCAAAAATCGTGAAGATCTTGGCGTCCCGGTGCCAGCGTTCCACGGGGTACTCCCGGGTGTACCCGTTCCCGCCGAGGATCTGGATGGCCTGCTCGGTGACCCGAACCGCGGTCTCCCCCGCGACCAGCTTCGACATCGATCCTTCCGCGCTGGCCAACGGCTTGCCCTGCCGGGCCATCCAGGCCGCGCGCCAGGTCAGCAGGCGGGCCGCGTCAACCGAGGTCCGCATGTCCGCGAGCATGAAGGCGACCGCCTGGTTCTGCCCGATCGGACGGCCGAACTGAACTCGGGTGCGCGAATATTCGGTCGCGTACTCCACCGCCGCTCGCGCCACGCCGACGGCCATCGCCGCCACGCCGGGCCGCGACGCCTCGAACGTCTTCATGGCGGCCTGCTCACCGCCGCGGCCGCCCTCGCGGACCCGCGCCAGCCGCTCCTCCAGCCGCTCCCGGCCGCCGACCACGCACCGGCCGGGCACCCGGACGTCGGACAGCACGACCTCGGCGGTGTGCGAGGCCCTGATGCCGTGCTTACGGAACTTCTGTCCCATGGAAAGACCGGGCGTGCCGGGCGGCACGATGAAGCTCGCCTGCCCGCGCGACCCGAGGGCCCGGTCCACCGACGCCACCACCACGTGCACGTCGGCGATGCCGCCGTTGGTGACCCAGGTCTTCACCCCGTTCAGCACCCACTCGTCCGTCGTGGCGTCGTAGGTCGCGCGGGTCTTGATCGCGCCGACGTCGCTGCCCGCGTCGGGTTCGGAGGAGCAGAACGCGCCCAGTTTCACCTCTCCCGGAGTGCCGAACATCTGCGGGCACCACTCCCCGATCTGCTCGGGCGTCCCGTTGGCCACTACCGCGACCGCGGCCAGCGAGCTGCCGACCAGCGCGAGCCCGATCCCGGCGTCGCCCCAGAACAGCTCCTCGAACGCGACCGGGACGCCGAGCCCGGACCCCTCCAGGTACTGCTGCGCGTAAAAATCCAGCGAGTACAGCCCTATCTTGGCCGCCTCCTCGAGCACCGGCCACGGGGTTTCCTCCCGTTCGTCCCACTCCGCCGCAGCCGGCCGGATCACCGACGCCGCGAACTCGTGCAGCCAGTCCCGCATCTCGGTCAGGTCGTCGCCGAGCTCAAGCGAGAATGCCGCTGTTTTCCCATCGCTCATGCTGCCTCCGACACTAGGTTACTCGAGAGTAACATCGCGCCCGGGGCCGCAGGAAGGCAGCCGTCCGTAGTCTCAGGTTTTCATCCCGAACGGACCAGGTGACTGCCCTCCCGACCGGTCTTGCGAGTGCGGCCCAGACCAGTGCATGGGCGCTCAGCCGGCCCTGACCGCCGGCGCGCAGTTATCCCGGCGGTTGCTGACATAAACACACGTCACGCGGGTAGCACGCCTGCGCTGCCAGCCGGCATTGCGAACAGAGAGGACGGGATAGTCCAGCTGCGCTTGCCCGGCGCGGGTCAGTCCCGGGCGTGCTGGTCGAGGAATTCGTAAATGTCGGCGTCGTCGACACCGGGGAAGCTGCCGGCCGGCAGGGCGGACAGGATGTGCGAGTGCGCCCGGGCCGACGGCCAGGCCTGGCCGTCCCACCGCTCGGCCAGCGCGGCCGGCGGGCGGCTGCAGCACTCGCCATCCGGGCAGGCCGAGCGCGTCCTGGTGGTCGCCTCGCGGCCGCGGAACCATCGGGAGTGCTCGAACGGCACGCCGAGCGTGATGGCGAACCCGCGGTCGGCGCGCGGGTCGACCTGGGCGACGCAGAAGTAGGTGCCCGACGGGGTGTCTGAGTACTGACAGTAGGGGGAGAAGCTGTCGGCCGCCCCGAACACCTGCCGCCCCGACCACTGGCGGCACAGCCGCTGCCCCTCGATTGCGCCCGACGGGTCCGCGGGGAAGACCACGCCGTCGTTCTCGTAGGCCTTGTAGATGATGCCGCTCGCGTCGTTCTTCGCGAAGTGACAGGGCAGGTCCAGGTGATGGGTGGCGAGGTTGGTGAACCGGTGCGCGGCCATCTCGTAGGACACCGAGAAGAGGTCCACCAGGTCCTCGACCGCGAGATCCCGGCTGTTCTTCGCGCGGTCAAGCACCGGCGCGGCCGCCGTCTCCGGCATGAGAACGGCCGCGGCGAAGTAGTTCGCCTCCACCCGCTGCCGCAGGAAGTCGGCGAAGTCACGCGGCACCTGGTGACCGAGCAGGAAGTGGCCGAGGGCCTGCAGCACGATCGCCCGCGGCGAGTGCGCGCCGACCGGCTCCTGCTTGACGTAGATCCGGTGGTTCCTCAGGTCGGTCAGCGAGCGCACCGACCGCGGCAGGTCCTGGACGTACCGGATGGCGAAGCCGTGGCGGCTCACCACCGAGACCAGCATGCCCTGCGACAGCGGGCCGCCGGAATAGTCGCCCGCGCGCAGCGCATCGGCCGCCTCCCGCTCGATGACCTCGAAGTAGTTACCCCGCTCGCGCATGGCCTCGCGCAGCGCCGCGTTCGCCGCCCGCGCCTCCTCCGGGGTGGCGGCGGGCTTGGACTGCTGGGCCCGCAGTTCGGTCGCCACCGCGACCAGGTGCTCGAGCACGTCGGTGGGGACGCGCGCGCCGATCTTCAGCTGCGGCAGGCCGAGGCGCCGGTATGAGGGATCCTGCTGCGCGTCGGCCAGGGCGATCTCGAGCTGCGCCCGGCGGCTCGGCGGCTGCCGGCTCAGCAGCTCGGCCATGGGCACCGAGAGCGCCGTCGCCAGCTGCTCGATCATCGACAGCTTCGGCTCCCGGCGGCCGTTCTCGATCAGCGAGAGGACCGAGGGCGCGCGGTCCACCCGCTCCCCGAGCTCGGTGAGCGTCAGGCCCCGCATCCGGCGCAGGTGCCGTAGCCGCTGGCCGAAGGTCGGAAGGTCTATACCATCGGTATAGACCAAATTTTTAAGATTTTTCATAGTGAAGCTCACTATATCTTCTCAGTTTGGAAAAAAGTGAGAATTTTTAGGACGTTAGTCCCTAGGTATTTTCCGTCCGTGGGCTCAACCTTGGATTGGGACCGGACGAACCGCAAACCCCCGCATGACCCGTAGGACCCAGTACCTGAGGAAGGCGCCACAGTGGACACGATCAGCCAGCAAGCTGGCAGGCTGCAAGACGAATGGGACACGAACCCCCGC
>JBKQQQ010000826.1:0-5709 GCA_052144275.1 Streptosporangiaceae bacterium | reverse complement strand
GGCGGCATCCGCTCCACCGGGCTGTCTGCCTCGCTCGGGATCGCGGAGCACGTCGTCGGGCAGCTGGGCGAGGCCGGTCTTGCGCTGCGGCCGCGCGCTTGCGGGCCGGTGCCGGTCATGCCGTATATCGGGGAGGCGGGCGTGCGGCCGTACCAGGATGCCGAGCGGATCGCGGCCGACCCGGCGTACGGCCAGATCGTGTGCCACTGCGAGCGGGTCACCCGCGGCGAGATCAGGGACGCCATGGCCAGCCCGGTGCCGCCCGCCGACCTCGGCGGTCTGCGCCGCAGGACCCGGGCCATGAACGGGCGGTGCCAGGGCTTCTACTGCGCGGCCGCCGTGTCGCGGCTGTTCGCCGCGGGCGTTCCGGCGTGACCGTGGTGGTGGTCGGTGCCGGGCCGGCCGGGCTTTCCGCGGCCATCGAGCTCCGGCGCCTCGGCGTCGGTTCGGTGCTCGTGGCGGACCGGGAGACCGAGGCGGGCGGCGTGCCCCGGCACTGCGTTCACACCGGGTTCGGCCTGCGTGACCGGCACCGCGTGATGACCGGCCCGGCGTACGCGCGGGCGCTGGCCGCCGCGGCGGTGCGCGCGGGGGCCGAGCTCCGGCTGGGCACCACGGTGACCGGCTTGGACACCGCGGTATCGGGCTTTTACGGGGCGGTGACCGGCTTGGACGCGGCGGTGACCGGCTTGGACGGGGCGGGCACGCTCACGCTGACCAGCGGCCGCGGGGTCGAGACCGTGCGCGCGGCGGCCGTGCTGCTGGCCACCGGCTGCCGGGAACGGCCGCGGGCGGCCCGGCTGATCCCCGGCGACCGCCCCGCCGGGGTGATGACCACCGGCGAATTGCAGCAGCGGGTCTACCTGGGGCACGAGCGGCTGGCCGGCCGGGCCCTGGTCGTGGGGGCCGAGCACGTTTCCTTTTCCGCCGCGGTGACACTCGCGCACGCCGGCGCTCGCGTGGTCGCGCTGGTCACCGAGCACGAGCGGCAGCAGAGCTACGCCGCGTTCCGGCTCGGCGCGGCGCTGCGCTGGCGGGTGCCGGTGTGGACGTCGACCGCGGTGCGCCGGGTGGCCGGCCTGGGACGGCTAGCCGGGGTGGAGGTGACGGACGTCCGCACCGGGGCGGCGCGCTTCGTGCCGTGCGAGGTCGTGGTCTTCACCGGCGACTGGATCCCCGATCACGAGCTGGCCCGGCTGGCCGGGCTGGCCATGGATCCCGGCACCCGCGGACCCGTGGTCGACACGCGGCTGGAGACGTCGGCGCCGGGCGTGTTCGCCGCGGGCAACCTGGTGCACGCGGCCGAGACCGCGGACATCGCGGCGCTGTCCGGCCGGCACGCCGCGTGGCACATCGCCGCGGCGGTCGGCGCGGCGGTCGGCGCGGCAGGAGCGGGTACCGGGGAATCGGGCGCCGGGAGGCAGGGCGCGGGGCCGGACGCCGGGCGGCAAGGCGCCTGGAGGCTGGGCGCGGGGCTCGCGGGGCGCGTGCCGGTACGGGTCGAGCCGCCGCTGCGGTGGATCTCGCCGAACGCGATCGCGTCCGCGGCCTCTCCCCCGCGGGACCGGTTCGTGCTGCGCAGCCAGGAGTTCCGCGGGCCGGCCCGGCTCGAGGTGCGGCAGGACGGGCGGCTGCTGGCCCGGTCACGCCTGCTCCGGCTGGTGCCGGGGCGGCCTGTGCACCTCGACGCCGACTGGCAGGCCCGGGTCGACCTTGCGGGCGGTCCGGTGCGCGTCACGACCTGTTCTGGCCGGGATGGCCCTGAGGGAGCGGCCGCGGTTACGCTTTAATCGGGTTTGTTTCGCGGGAGGCGCCGGTGACGACAGGACCGGAAGACCACAGGAGAGCAGCGGCGTCGCGCCGCGGCCAGCTCAGGGCGGCGCAGGCCGACCGTGAGGACGTGATCGACGCGCTCAAGGCCGCATACGTGGCGGGCCGGCTGACCGAGGACGAGTTCGAGGCACGGGTCGGCCAGGCGTTCGCCTCGCGGACCCACGCGGACCTGGCCACGATCACCGCCGACATCCCGGCCGCCCCGGTCGCGGCCCGGCCCGCCCGGATGCCGGACCGGGTGGTCGCCTGGGGCACCGCCGTGATCATCGCGGCCGCCGCCCTCGGTGGCGCGGTGCTCGTCGGCGGTTCCGCGTTGATCCTCTGGGCGATCACCATGACCGGGGCCTTGCTCTTCACCGTGAGCGTGCTGCTCAACGAGCGGCAGGAACGACGATCCCGCACGCGGCGACCGCCGCGGTCAGCGCCAGGCGGCCCAGCCCTCATAGGCGAGCGCACCGGGCGAACCGGCCATGAGCCGCCTCGCCCAGAGCCCACATCAGCAAGATCAGCGCCGGCCGGCGAGTCCCGCCGGCGGCCTCGGCTGCGGCATGTATGCCCTGTTCATGGCGGGCCGGCAGCTACCTGGGACTGGTCAGGAGCGGCCACGCCCTAGGCGGCGCCAGGCGGCGGGCGGCCGACGCCAGCGTGTTGGCCTGCGCGGGCACGCTCGTGGTCTTCGCCTTCCCGGAACTCGCTATGGTGGATCGTGGGCAGCAACGGGAACCTCGCTGGAATACCGCAGCCCTGCCTGCTGCTGTTTATCTTTGCCATCCCCTTTTTCTTGCTGCCATTCGCGGTGGAGACTCTGCTGCGAAGGCACGGCTCGCCCTGAGCCTGCGCGACCCGATATGACCTAGGTGGTCGCCCGGGCAGGGCACCATGGAAACGTTATGACGCTTACTGACTTGCTGCCTGCCACGCCCGACCCGGACGCCGTCTTCGACGCCTTCGCCGGGTGGTCCAAGCGGCGCGGGCTGGCGCTGTACCCGCACCAGGAGGAAGCGCTCATCGAGATCGTGTCGGGGGCGAACGTGATCTTGTCCACCCCGACCGGGTCGGGCAAGAGCCTGGTCGCCGCGGGCGCCCACTTCACCGCGCTGGCCGACGGCAGGCGCACCTTCTACACCGCGCCGATCAAGGCGTTGGTATCGGAGAAGTTCTTCGACCTGTGCGACGCGTTCGGGCCATCGCAGGTCGGCATGATGACCGGCGACGGCAGCGTCAACCCGCAGGCGCCCATCATCTGCTGCACCGCGGAGGTGCTGGCCAGTATCGCGCTGCGGGATGGCGCCGAGGCGGATGTCGGCCAGGTGGTGATGGATGAGTTCCACTTTTACGCCGACCCCGATCGTGGCTGGGCGTGGCAGGTCCCGCTGCTCGAACTCCCCCGCGTGCAGTTCGTGCTGATGTCCGCGACGCTGGGGGACGTCAGCAGGTTCGAGGAGGACCTGACCAGGCGCACCGGCCGGCCAACCGCCGTCATCCACTCCGCCGAGCGCCCGGTGCCGCTGGTCTTCTCCTTCGTCGTGGAGCCGTTGCACGAGACGCTGCAAGAGTTGCTCAGCACGGGTCAGGCACCCATCTACGTGGTGCACTTCACCCAGGCGGCCGCCCTGGAGCAGGCGCAGGCGCTGATGAGCATCAACGTCTGCACCCGCGCGGAGAAGGACGCCATCGCCGAACTGATCGGCGACTTCCGGTTCTCGGCCGGCTTCGGCAAGACCTTGTCCCGGCTGGTACGGCACGGCATCGGCGTCCATCACGCCGGCATGCTGCCCAAGTACCGCCGGCTGGTGGAGACCCTGACCCAAGCCGGGCTGCTGAAGGTCATCTGCGGTACCGACACCCTCGGCGTGGGCATCAACGTCCCGATCCGCACCGTCCTGTTCACCGCGCTTTCCAAGTACGACGGGAACAAGACCCGGCTGCTGCAGGCGCGCGAGTTCCACCAGATCGCGGGCCGGGCCGGCCGGGCCGGGTACGACACGTCCGGCTGGGTGGTGGTCCAGGCGCCTGAGCATGTGGTCGAGAACGAACGCGCCCTGGCCAAGGCAGGCGACGACCCGAAGGCGCGGCGCAAGGTGGTACGGAAGAAGCCGCCCGAGGGAATGGTCTCCTGGGGCAAGCCGACCTTCGAACGCCTCGTCGCCGCCGATCCAGAACCGCTGACGTCGAGCTTCAAGGTCACGCACGCGATGGTGCTCAACGTCATCGACCGTCCGGGCGACGCGTTCGCCGCCATGCGCCACCTGCTGACCGACAACCACGAGGACCGCGCGGCCCAGCGCAAGCACATCCACCAGGCGATCGCGATCTACCGTGCGCTGCTCGCCGGCGGTGTGGTGGAACGCCTGGACGAGCCGGACGCCGAGGGCCGCATGGTCCGGCTCACCGTTGACCTGCAGTTCGACTTCGCGCTCAACCAGCCGCTATCGCCGTTCGCGCTGGCCGCCATCGAGCTTCTCGATCGCGAGTCGCCGTCCTACCCGCTAGATGTGCTGTCGGTCATCGAGTCAACGCTGGACAATCCGCGGCAGGTGCTGTCCGCCCAGCAGTTCAAGGCGCGCGGGGAGGCCGTCGCCCAGATGAAGGCGGACGGCATCGAATACGAGAAGCGGCTGGAACTGCTGGACTCGGTCACCTACCCCAAGCCGCTGGCCGACCTGCTCGAGGGCGCCTACAACATCTACCGCCGCGGCCATCCCTGGGTGGCCGACTACGAGGTGTCGCCAAAGTCAGTCGTCCGCGACATGTACGAGCGGGCGCTGACCTTCACCGAGTACGTCGGTTTCTACGGACTGTCCCGTTCCGAGGGCCTGGTGCTGCGCTACCTGGCCGACGCCTACAAGGCCCTGCGCCAGACCGTGCCCGACGAGGCCAAGACCGAGGAGCTGAGCGACCTGATCGAGTGGCTGGGCGAGATCGTGCGCCAGGTCGACTCCAGCCTGATCGACGAGTGGGAGCGGCTGCGCCATCCGTCGGACTCCGGCCCGGCCTCGGTTGACGTGCGGCCGACCACGGTCACCTCCAATATCCGCGCGTTCCGGGTGCTGGTGCGCAACGCCATGTTCCACCGGGTCCGGCTGGCCGCGCTCGGCCACTACGCCGAGCTCGGCGACCTGGACGCGTCCTGCGGGTGGGATTCCGGCGCGTGGGGGGACGCGCTGGAGGCCTACTTCGAGGTGCACGACGAGATCGGCACCGGCCCCGACGCGCGCGGCCCAGGTTTGCTGATCATCGAGGCGCAGCCGGGCCGCTGGGTGCTCCGGCAGATCTTCGATGACCCTGCGGGCGATCACGACTGGGGCATCAGCGCCGTGGTCGACCTGGCCGCCTCGGACGAGGCGGGCTCGGCTGTGCTGCAGATAACCGACGTCGGCCAGCTCTAGGTCTTGCGGGCCACGCCGCCCCACTGGATGTTCGGCGTGCCGTTGGCGGCCTTGCCCACGACGGGCTGCCACTCGTGCTTGGGCACCAGGCCCGGCTCGAGGAGGTCGAAGCCGTCGAAGAAGCCGAGGATCTGCGTCCGGGGTCGCGGCCAGACCCGCTCGCTGGCCTGCTCGTAGACGGCTACCGCCCGGCCGAGCGCCGCCTTGTCGGGAAAGAAATCGGTGCCTATGTGCGAGATCGCCAGGTAACTGCCGCCTGCAGCGCCGTCGCGCAGGGCGGCCACGATCCCAGCCGGGTCTTCGTCGTCTGATACGAAGTGCAAGATCGCGAACAGCAGGATCGCCACTGGCCGGCTGAAGTCCAGGTGCGGGTGCGCCAGCAGGTCGGCCGGACGGCGCAGGTCTCCGCGCACCATGACGCTCCGGTCGGTGGTCGCGAGCAGGGCCTGCCCGTGGCTGACCACGACCGGGTCGTAATCCACGTACA
>JBKQQQ010000825.1:0-7152 GCA_052144275.1 Streptosporangiaceae bacterium | reverse complement strand
GTGGTGCCGGCGGCGGCGGGCGTCGAGGAGCTGCTACTGCTGCTGCAGCCGGCGACGCCGAGCGCCCCGACTATCCCCACCAGGGCGGTCAGCTGCCAGCCCTTCAGGGGGCGTCTTCCGCGATGGTTGATCGATCTCGCATGTATCATGCGTCCTCCACTGTAAGTAGTTACCTTTGTAAAAAGCATCTGCGGTAAAGCTTCCGGCTACTTACCGGCCGGGTGACAGCGGTCCGCCTTCTGGATCCCTCCTGGCCTGCGGGTTTGATCAGCGCCGCAGGGCTGGCCGACCCCGGTGCGGTCAGCCCTACGGCGCTAGCCGTCGCGGATGATCTGGGTCAGCTGCCCAGCCAATTCCGCTAGGGCCTGCTGCGGTTTCTTCTGGTGTGTCAGGGCCTGGTAGACCGTGCTCGAGATGGCCAGGCTGGCCTGGTCGTAGTTGGTGATCGCCGGGCGCGGCTGGGCCGAATTGATGGCCTGCTCGAGCACGGGCAGGTAGTGATAGCTGCTGATCAGGCTCTTGTCGGTGTAGAGCTGGGTCCAGACAGGGGGAAACGACCCCTGCTCGAGCATCTGCCGCTCGTTGGCCAGGTCCGTCATGTACTTGATGAAGTTCAGCGCGGTCCGCTGATGCTGGGAGTACGCGCTGATCGCCAGGTTGGCCCCGCCGAGCGAGCTGGAACCGGTTCCGTCCAGGCCCGGCAGCGCCACGATCCCGAACTTCCCGTACACCTTGTTCTGCGGTCCCGGCGTGGACAGCGCCGCGTATACGTCGGGCCAGTTATCCAGGAACAGGAACTTGCCGGCCTCGAACGCGTTCTGGGCCGACTCCTCCTCGTAGGTGAGCGTGACCTTGGGGATCCAGCCCTGCTGGAAACCGTTCACGAGGAACTCGAGCCCTTGGAGCGCCTTGGCTGAGTCCACCGTGACCTTGGTGCCCTCCGGGGAGAGGATCGCCCCCCCGGCCGACTGGACCGCCTCCGCGAAGTTGACGGTGAGGCCTTCGTACGGGGCGAACGTGCCCGCGTACCCGTAGAGACCGTACTTCGGCGCCACGGTCTCGGCGAGATGCTGCAGCTGGGCCCAGGTCTTGGGGGGCTGCTTACCCGCCTTGGCGAGGATGTCCTTGCGGTAGTAGAGGAGATCCGCGTTGCTGTAGTCCGGCACGGCGTACAGCCGGCCCTGGTACATGGCGGTGTCGACGGCCGGCTTGAGGAAGTCGGCGAGCGGGAACGTGCTCTGCGGCAGCGGGATGATCCAGCCGTTCGAGGCGAATTCGGCGGTCCAGATGACGTCCATGTCGATGACGTCGTACTCGTCGCTTTTCGCCTGAAGGTTGGCGACCAGCTGGGCCAGCTGGTCGTTGGACGCCTCGGGCAGCAGTAGCAGGGTGACCTTCTGGTTGGGATTCTGCTGGTTCCATCCGGTGATCACGCCCTGCAGCCAGCCGGGATTGTCCTTGCCTATGGCGAAGGTGATCGGGCCGATCCCGTCCGTCGACGGAGCCGACCCGCCCGACAAGGCGTCACCCGACGTGCACCCCGCGGTGAGCAGAAGCCCCGCAACGATGACTGCGACACCAGGCATCGCACGCATCATCGCAGGCCTCCACCTAAATACCCCACGGCCGTGTTAAATTCGTACATGCATGTTATGCACCGCCGTTAGGTATATGTCAACAGCATCACATAACGAGTCCGACATGTTTCGCGGGGTCTGGGCGAAGCGCGTCACAGGCGGCGGGGACCGCAGCCACCTGCGGTGTTACCCCCGGTGCCGGCTTTTATCCGTGGCGTTGGGCCTTACTGACGAGTAATGCAAAGTTGTAATCTGAGCGCGGGCCCTCGCGGGGCCCATGGAGGTGACGGGATCGTGCGGCAGCCCTTGCTGGCACTGCTCGCTAAGGAGCCGGCTCATGGCTACGAGCTGAAGCTCGCACTTGAACAGATCTTCGGCCAGGCGTATCCGTCGCCGAACATCGGTCAGATCTACGTCACGCTCAAGCGCCTCGAGCAGGACGGCCTAGTCCGCAGCGAGGACGTCGAGCAGACCACCCGGCCCAACAAGCGGGTCTACGAGCTCACCCCGGCAGGCCGGGACGCGCTGCGCGCCTGGGTCGGCGAGCCCAGCGACGGACCGCGCGTCCGCGATGAGTTCTTCGTCAAGCTGATCCTGGCGCCGATGGCGGGCTTGGCGGACCGGATGGAGCTCATGAACTCCCAGCGCAGGCATTATCTGGGCATAATGCGTAACCTGATCGAGCTGCAGGCCGAAACCGATCCTGCGGATACCACCGCCCGGCTCCTGATCGAGGGCGCCGTCCTGCACCTGCAGGCGGACCTCGACTGGCTGGAAAGATGCCAGGAGGAACTTGTGTGAGCCGTTCAGCGCCGAAAGGTTTGCCCTGGCCGCCCGCGCACCCGGCCGAAGTCCCCGCCCGAGGGGGGCAGGGGGGATCCTCCCCCCAGGCCAGCACAGCACTGCTGCGGACGTCCAAGCTGGTGAAGGTCTACCGGGCCGACGGAGTCACGGTAGAGGCTGTCCGGGGAGTTGACATCGAGCTCACCATTGGCGAGTTCGTCGCCATCATGGGGCCGTCCGGCTCGGGCAAGTCCACGTTGCTGCACGTTCTCGGCGGCCTCGAGCCCGCCACGAGCGGCGAGATCTGGCTGCGGGGTCAGCAGGTAGACCGGCTGTCCACGGCTGCCTGGGCCGTCTTGCGGCGCCAGCACATCGGGTTCGTGTTCCAGTTCTTCAACCTGCTGTCCAACATGACGGTCGCCGACAACGTGGAGCTGCCCGCGCTGCTCGCCGGCGCGACCCCGCGGCAGGCCAGGAAGCGCCGCGAAGAGCTGCTGACCGAACTCGGCATCGCCGACAAGGCGGGCGCCGCCCCGGCCCGGCTGTCCGGCGGGGAGCAGCAGCGCGTCGCGCTGGCCCGCGCGCTGGCCAACGAGCCAAGCCTGCTGCTGGCCGACGAGCCGACCGGCAACCTGGACAGCTCCAACACGCGCGACGTGCTCCGGCTGCTGCGCCGGGCGCACGCCGGGGGGCAGGCAATCCTGCTGGTCACCCACGACGCCCGGGTCGCCAGCCTGGCCGACCGGGTGATCAACCTGTTCGATGGGATGGTGGCCGACGACGCCAAGATCGTGCCCATCCCGCGCACCATGAACGGCGTCAGCGACGTCCTGGAGCTGAGAGGCTGAGACCTGATGCGAGGCACGCTCCGGTGGGCCCGCGCTGACCTGCGGGCCCGGCGGGGCCAGGCCCTGATCACGGTCGGCGTCGTCGCCGGGGTGGTGGCCGCGCTGTTCCTGGCTACCATGCTCCTCCAGGGTGCGGTCAACCCCTGGCAGCAGCTGTTCGCCCGGACCCACGGCGCGGACGCGCTGATCTACTTCGCCAGCGGCACCGACACCAGCGAGCTGCGCTATGTGGCCGGCATTGAGAAGGCCGGCCAGCCCTACCAGGCCGCCTCGGCGACGCTCCAGCAGGGCGCGGTCAGGTCGCCGGTCGAGCTCCGGGCCCTGACGCCCGTCCCGCCCGAGATGTCCGCGCCGCTGGTGGTGGCCGGAACCTGGCTGCGGTCCTCGGCCCCGGACGGGGCGGTCATCGAGGCCTCGTTCGCCCAGGCGGTGCACGTCGGGGTCGGCGACCAGATCACCGTGTACGGCATCGACGGGACCACCGCCCAGATGCGGGTGATCGGCATCGCGGACACCGCCGACCAGGGCTTCTACCCGCAGTGGACGCCTGGCCTGATCTGGGTGCAGCACCGGCTGCTCACCAAGGTCGAGCCGCGTGCCAGCGAGACCCATGAGATCGTCGACCTGCGTCTGTACGACAACTCCGCGGTCGCCACCGGCCAGGTCGTCCAGACCATCTGGAACCTCTACAACGGCTCGAGCGAGAACTCGGCCGTCGAGCGCTACTCCACCTGGCAGCAGGTGAAGGACTCGATGGCGAGCAACGACCGGCTGCTCGGGCTGCTGCTCGCCCTGTTCGGGATCATCGCCCTGGTGGCGGCCCCATGCGCCGTCGCCAACGTCACCGCGGGCCGCGTCCTGGTGCAGCGCCAGGACATCGCGATGCTGAAGGCCCTCGGGTTCACGCCCGGGCAGGTGGTCCGGATGCTGCTCGCCGAGCAAACCCTGCTCGGGGCGGCCGGGGCCGCCCTCGGGCTGATCGCCGCGCGGATCATGACCTCGCCGGAGTTCGTCCGGCCGCCGGACGGCACCCCGGTGGGCCTCGCGCCGCTGTCCGGCACGTGGATGGCGCTGATCGGGGTGGGCACCGTGCTGACCGTCGCGATCGCCACCGTCATCCCGGCCTGGTGGGCCGGCCGAGTGTCGCCGGTCGCCGCCGTCCAGCCGAGCCCGCCCCGCGGGCACCTGTCGCTGATCGCCCGGCTCGGCCTGCTTGTCCACCTGCCGGCCGCGCTGGTGCTCGGGGCCAGGGACTCGCTCACCCGACGGCTGTCCGCCGGGCTGACCGTGTTCGGCCTGGCTATCCCGCTGGCGATGATCACCATCGCGCTGACCTGCTGGTCGACCATCGACGGGTTTACCAGCGACCCGGGCAAAATCGGCCTCGCCTCAGCGGTCACGGTCAGCCAGGGCGGCCTGGACAGCAAGCAGATGCTGGCCCTGATCGGCCAGGATCACCAGGTGCTCGCGTCCTATCCCGGCGCCCAGTTCGTCACGCTGCTGCCGGGCGACAACGGCACCTTCATCGCCCGGGCCATGGGCACCTCGAGCCGGCCCTATCCGTTCCGGCCCGTGCAGGGGCGGATGTTCCACGCGGCCAACGAGGCGGTCGCGGGCCAGGGCTTCCTCGGCCTGATGCACATCGCGGTAGGCGCGTGGATCAAGCCGACGATCGACGGCGTGCCGGTGATCCTGCACATCGTCGGCCGGACGATCGAGCCCGACAACAACGGGGATGTGCTCGACTTCGGGCTCGACGCGCTGAACGACGCGGGCAGCGCGCCACCGCAGCTGGTCTACCAGCTGGTCCTGAAGCCAGGCGTGTCGGCTGCCGCGGCCCGGGCCCGGCTGCTCGCCAAGTCGGATGACCAGCTCGACGTGCAGGTGGTGGCCAACCCGGCCAGCGGGCTCCGGGTGCTTCAGCTGGTGATCGCGGTCTCTGTGGTCATGCTGGCGGTGATCGGGCTCGCGAACCTGCTCACCGCGACTGTGGTCGGGATGCGAGACCACCGGCACGAGGTCGGCGTGCTGGCGGCCATGGGCCTCACGCCGCGTCAGGTGATGGCGACCCTAGTGGTCAACACGATGATCCTCACCGCCGTCGGCGTGACCGGCGGCACCGTGGCCGGCCTGGTGATCGCGCCGCGGCTGATCGACATGCAGGGCCAGACGAGCGGCATCGGATCCGGCATCGCCGTCAGCCTGAGCGCGGGGGCGATCGCGGAGATCCTGGCCGTGGCGCTCGCCACCGCCACGGCCGCAGCGCTGTTCCTGGCCCGGCGCACGACCAGGAACTCGGGCGCCGCCCACCTGCACAGCCCGGCCCGCTCGCCGAGGCCCAGGCCCGCGCAGCCGACCCGCTAGCCGCGCCTGTAACGCCCGGGCCCCGCCAGACGATGACCTAGTGAAAGGCCGGCTGACGTGGGTACCCCCGAGCCCACGTCAGCCCGCCAGGGCAAGGGGGGTCTGGGGGGATGGGTCCCCCCAGTCGCGGGGGGTCCGGGGGGTCGTCCCCCCGGACCAGTACGGCGGGATTTCTCGTCGGCGTGGCGGTAAGCCGACTACTGCGCGCACCCGGTTGCGGGTAGCGTTCGGGTATGACGACGAATGCGGCGCCGTTCGGCCAGATGGTGACGGCGATGATTACCCCCATGACCTCCGACGGGACCGTCGACTACGACGGGGCCGCCCGCCTCGCCGACTATCTCGTCACCGGCATGCGCAACGACGGCCTGGTCGTGAACGGCACCACCGGCGAGGCGCCCACCACGACCGACGCCGAGAAGGAGCGCCTGCTCCGGGTGGTGCTCGAGGCGGTAGGCTCGCGGGCCAAGGTGGTGGCCGGCGTCGGCACCAACGTCACCGCCCACACCATCGAGCTAGCCCGTACCGCCGAACGAGCCGGGGTGCACGGATTGCTCGTCGTTACTCCTTATTACAACAAGCCGCCCCAGCCCGCGCTCGAGGCCCACTTCACCGCGGTCGCCGACGCCACCGGCTTGCCCATGCTCATCTACGACATCCCCGGCCGGACCGCTGCGGCCGTCGCCACCGAGACGCTCGTCCGGCTGGCCGCTCATCCCAGGATCGTCGGCGTCAAGGACGCCAAGGACGACCCGTCCGCTACCTCGCACGTGCTGGCCAGGACCGACCTCATCTATTACTGCGGTACCGACATGCTGAACCTGCCCTGGCTCTCCCTCGGTGCGGTCGGTTTCATCAGCGTGGTCGGTCACGTGGTGGGCGACCGGCTGCACGAGATGATCGACGCGTTCGAGGCGGGCGACGTGCGCCGGGCACGGCAGATCCACTACGAGCTCGTGCCGGTGTACGACGGGATGTTCCGCAACCAGGGCGCGGTGATGACCAAGGCGGCGCTCGACCTGTTCGGCCAGCCGGGCGGCGCGGTACGCGCCCCGCTGCTGGCCGCCACCGACGCGGAGCGGCGTCAGCTGGCGGTCGACCTCACCGCGGGCGGCGTGAAGCTGCCCGGGATGGCGCTGCACGGGACCGGCGCGTGAGCCACCCGCACCCGGACCTAGCCGCGCCCGGCAAACTCGCCCGTAACGGCCTGCGCATCGTCCCGCTCGGCGGGCTCGGCGAGATCGGCCGGAACATGACGGTCTTCGAGCACCGCGGCCGCCTGCTCATCGTGGACTGCGGCGTGCTGTTCCCCGACCCCGACCAGCCGGGCGTGGACCTGATCCTGCCGGACTTCGGCTACCTGGACGGACGGCTTGACCAGGTGGAGGCGCTCGTCCTCACGCACGCCCATGAGGACCACATCGGCGCGATCCCGTACCTGCTCAGGCAGCGTCCGGACATCCCGCTGGTCGGCTCGAGGCTGACCCTGGCCCTCGTGCAGAGCAAGCTGGCCGAGCACCGCCTCGACCCGGTCACCGTCGAGGTGGTCGAGGGAGGCCGCGGTTCGTTCGGCCCGTTCG